>NZ_JAKZEQ010000044.1:0-22277 GCF_022549155.1 Lactiplantibacillus sp. ME-2 | reverse complement strand
AGACACTGCCCTTTCACGGCAGTAACATGGGTTCGAATCCCGTAGGGGTCATTATGGAGGATTAGCTCAGTTGGGAGAGCGTCTGCCTTACAAGCAGAGGGTCACAGGTTCGAGCCCTGTATCCTCCATCTGATGAGAGTTACTCATCAATAATTTAATAGACTCCATCATGAAGAATGATATGGCTCGGTAGCTCAGTCGGTAGAGCAATGGATTGAAGCTCCATGTGTCGGCGGTTCGATTCCGTCCCGCGCCATTTATGGAGGGGTAGCGAAGTCTGGCTAAACGCGGCGGACTGTAAATCCGCTCCTTCGGGTTCGGTGGTTCGAATCCACTCCCCTCCATTCTTTATAGGGATATAGTTTAATGGTAGAACAACGGTCTCCAAAACCGTCGGTGTGGGTTCAACTCCTACTATCCCTGCCATGATGGCGGTAGTGGCGAAGTGGTTAACGCACCGGATTGTGGCTCCGGCACGCGTGGGTTCGATTCCCACCTACCGCCCTTTGATTGGGTTATAGCCAAGTGGTAAGGCAATGGACTTTGACTCCATCATGCGCTGGTTCGAATCCAGCTAACCCAGTTGGGTTTGGGCAATAAATGATGGCGGTATAGCCAAGTGGTAAGGCAGAGGTCTGCAAAACCTTCATCACCGGTTCAAATCCGGTTACCGCCTTTCCTGAAAAGGTTATAATCCTGATCAGATTTATGTTCCATCTAGTTATTATTTTGCCGGCGTGGCGGAATTGGCAGACGCGCTGGACTCAAAATCCAGTTCCCGTTGAGGGAGTATCGGTTCGACCCCGATCGCCGGTACTAAGAGGTTTTCAGGAAGCTCTAAGTACCTTTAAGAAGTCGTTATATCGTTGATATAACGGCTTTTTTGTATTCTTAGAATCATGCGAAAATAGGCAAAATGATTTTTGGGTGAACTTTCCAGTTGCAAAGAATAAATTTACAATATTAGCATTGCATGAATATGAACGTAGAAATAGTCTCGTAAGCATCGAAAAGCCCTGTATTAGCATAAATCATGCTAACATAGGGCTTTTCATATTATGGTAGGTCTTTAAAACGAATCCATCCATCCATCTAAAACTTGCTCGTTGCACTCGGTGATAACTGAAGTAGTTGGTTTAAAGTCCATGGTGCTTGTTCTGCTTTGTGACTCGCTAGTGAGTTGTAATGTGTTTCTGAACCGCAGCTAGTCAAATAATGGTAACGGTGCCAAAAAATCGATATCTGTTCGTTCGCTGGCGGCGCCTTCTGCTAAAATTGCCATCTGCTTGACCACTTGGGCGCCAGCTTGGTGTAGGAGGGCGTTGGCAGCTGTCAACGAGCCCCCACTGCTAATGACGTCGTCGATAATGATAACGCGCTTATGATTGATTAGTGCGGCGTCAGTACCGTCTAAAACTAGCTGTTGTGGGGTGCTGGTCGTAATTGCGCTTACCGGTTCGATAAGCGGGTGCTGCATGTAATCCTTACGATTCTTACGTAAAACGATAAAGCGAGGGTGGTTTGTGGCCTGGCTTAGTGCCTGGGCTAGCGGAATGCCCTTACTTTCCATCGTGACTAAATAATCAAATTTAGTGGTAGTTAGCCGTTGACTGAGCTGACGGGCAGCATAGCCGGTCAGCTCAGCGTCGCCCAATAGAACGAAAGAGGCGATGCTAGTCGTGGCATTTAATCGAATCAATGGTAACTGCCGTGTCAGCGATCCTAATGTTAACTGATAAGTTTGCATATTTATAACCCCAATCCAATTAATGGTAAACCAAATTTTAGGAGTGCCCCGGTCATTAGCCCCGCGAATGGATCGACAAGGGCGGTCACGACGAGCGTTACGCCTGCAACCGTACTTAACGAGCCGTGCAAAGCGGTGGTTGCATTTTCCGGGAAAATGACAATGGTCCCTAAGATAAACAAAAAACCGGCGATTGCAGTGCTAGGCACAACTTTTCCCAGCTTTGGCAGCCATCCCAGTAATAGAATCAGCATCATGATCAACATCATTAGGATACCCGCGATTACTGGTTCAGGCGCGCTGGCTGTCGCGGAAATAATCGTTTCTACTGGCGCGCCACCCAGAAGGCTAGTTCCCAGGTCTGCTAATGCCTGACTACTAGTCAGGAGATTTAGATTGACCGGGTTGGGGTGTCGTCCCGTCATTTGGCCAGTAATTAAGCCGTACGAGAGGTTAGCACCGATATTAAGACAAGCTAGACTCAGAGCACCTCGCAGGATTTTAAAACTGAACTGTGGCCTGACAAATTGTAATTTGCGGGTCGTCACATGTTCCGGTAGTGCGACGCGATAATGTGTCGTCGCTGCGTAACAGCTGGTTCCAATCACTGAAACGGCAATTGTCCATACTAAATCTTTACTGATCAAATAAGTCACACCCGCCAAGCCGATTGACAGCCACCCAAATTGGGGTTGTTCGTGCGCCATTTGCAACGCGATTTTAGCCAACATCAGGCCAACTCCTGCCATCATCGCTGCCATAAGCTGATTGCCCAGACTATGAACGATGAGCGGCAGAGTACCGGTCAAGCCAATCACGAACATCAGACTCGCACCTAAAAAGATAATCGACGACCGTTCGCGTAAATCGTGTCCCAGGTGCCCGACTAGTGCGAGGGATTCCGCTTGAAATGAAACCGGTGCAACTGAACTAGCCACGCCGTTGATTAAACCAACTAATCCGAATGAAAATGCAGTCGGAAAGACCGCAAAACCGAGACTCATCGCCATAATTCCTTGTGGGATCCCGTTTAAAACGACCCCGATTGCTGCCAATAGATCCGCCAACCAATGCATATTAATACCGCCTTTTTTGTTTATACGAATAATATACGACTGATTAGGGTTTAAATCCAGCAAATTTAGGACAAAGTCAGAATAATATTGTTTGTTAACTATTTATAGTTCGTGTTTTCACGAATCACGATTAGTTGGCGCACGCTCGCAAATGGGGTATACTTAGTGCTAATTAGTGAAGGAGGGGTGGCACCATGCCAACGATTAAAGATTATTACTTGCCAAAGCGGCCAACATTATTATTTTCGTTGCATCCAGAACCAACACAAGCGATTATCAATGGCACCAAGATTCTGGAATATCGTCGGCGTTTTTTTGCACGTCCGTTTCAAGCATTTGTCTATACGACAGGGGCTAATGGGGGAATTCAACTCTTTTTGCGTTGTGATCAGGGCCTGCAACTCGTGCCTGAACAATTAGCGCTTGTGGGCGCATTGTTACAGCATGACGCGCCCACAACCACCGCGGCTTATTTTGAAGGCGCTAAAGTCGGATTGGCGTTACCGATTACGGCTTTTACAACCTTACCTAACATTCCGTTGGCACAGTTACGTCGTCAGTTTGAAAACTTTGTTACGCCGCGGAGTTACGTCTTCTTAGATCAGCCTGACCGGCAAGCACAGTTGGATTGGCTATTAACGCAACCCTGTGAGTCGCTAACTATTTTGGACTGGCGCAAACGGTATGCAGCACTGGCGACTTTGTTACAAAAATGAAGCCAAGCTTGTCTTAATCGGGCTGCAACTAGTGCGCCGGTTATAAGAATCAAACAGCCACTCGTTGTGCATTTGCTGAGCAAAAGGACTTAGCTGTGACAACTGCCGCAAACGAGTAGTCATTTAGCATGACTGATTGGATTTGATCGTAAAAAAAGAACCTGCCACAAGTGGTCAGGTTCTCAGATTAATTAGAGCATTTTTTCATAGACGTAGCAAACGTCATCGACATGGTATACACCGACCATTTCGCCAACTCGCTTGAAGTTCATCTTTGCAATCAGATGTTGCATCGCTTGATTGTCGGCATGAGTATCGATACGGATGCTTTTGATTTCAGGATGATCCGCAGCAATATGAGCAATGATTTTTTCGAATAATTGAGTGGCATAACCATGACCTGCATGGCTAGAATGAATCGCGACTCGGTGAATCACGACGTAAGGTGCCGTGGTATTTAACCATTCGGCCTTCGCAGTATCGTAAGTTTCGTCTGGTGAAGGCACGACAGCGACAGCGCCGACCGTTGCGTTGTCGTCGGCATTGAATAAGTATGCTGATCCTTGCATGATGTCGGCCGTGATTTGTTTGCGAGACGGGTAGTCGCCTTGCCACTGGTTGACCCCAGCTTCAGCAAGTTGATTACGGCCGTCACTCAGAATGTCGATGATCGTATCGAGATCATCGAGGGTCGCTTTTTTAAAGTACATAATTCTAGCTCCTCTCTTGAACAGCGATTGACTGCCGAAGCAGTAATCGACTTTTAAAAGTATACAGAATTTTTAGAAAAATGAAACTATTTTCTCCCGATTCTTAGGAGATTTTCAGTGACGATTTTCAAGTAAAATCTTGCGCGCTTCTTGGGCCATGTCATGTTGCGTATTATAAGCAGCGACCGCACTCGGTGCATATTGGTAAGTATTAGTCCGCAAAGTTTGTTCATAGAATTCGAAGTAGGGTAAGTGGGTATTTTGCGCAATCGTGATAGCACGCTGCCAATCGAAATCTACGGCGCGGTAGTCAGCATGCTGGAGGCCAGTCTCAGCAATTGTCAGAAGCAAGTAGTTTGCTCGTGGTTGGCGTAGGTGGGGATTAATGGCAGTCGGAAGACCAACTGTCCCGGCGTTTAGAATCAACTGTCCCGTGGTTGCGTAGCGCATGATGGGCTGGTGCGTGTGCGCGTAGATGACGATATCGACATCGCCTTCAGCGGCTTGGTCAAAGTTGGCCTGACTGGCAGTTGGTGCGAGCGCGTGTCCACTAGCGACGGTCGGTAAGACGTGTTGGAGACGGATGGTTAACGGGCCGACGTGTTTGATGACTGTCATTGGTAAGTTCAGTAACCGTTCAAAGTGTGTCGAACTCAGCTGGCGCCGATCAAAAGCGGTGAGAACCGTTGCCATAATTTGTTTGGGTTTAGTAAACGTGTTGGGATTGGCTGCCATTACTTTTTGGTAGTTTTCCTCGTGATTTCCGAGAACGTAGGCGGTGGGGTGAACGCGGTCTAGTAAGGTGAGACAGCGCTCCGATTCTGGCCCGCGAACGGTCATGTCGCCTACTGTCCAGTATTCGTCAACGTGTTGTTTCTGGGCGTCTGCTAAGACTGCTTCGAGTGCAGTAGCGTTACCGTGAACGTCAGATAGGACTGCAATTTTTACCATGTTGAGATGCTTCCTTTCTACTATGTAATCTAAACTCTGGTGAGATGTTTTATTCTGGTAAACGTGGGTTTTAAAAATTTATGAATGTAACCACTATGAAAAGCCATCGTAACTTTTATCTGTTATAATGGGTATGAAACGAAGTAATATATAGCACGTATATTCAAGCCAATTCGTTTCGTGCCGTGGTTATCCTTGCGATAATCACGGTTTTTATTTTACCATAGTGCCTTATGATTAGTTTGGTTGGTGTCATTTAATTGTATCAGTACATGGAATGCGGGTGGGTTACCACACATGTAATTGCCCAGAGTTCAAGGTGACTTACATATGGTGTGATATTGTTTAAACTGAATGGATTGCTTCTAAATATAGTGGTTAAACTAATTGTTTGTGAAAGAGGTTTTGGATAAATGATGACACCTTACAAAAAAGTTAACGTAACGGATGCGCCTCGACTAAAGCTGGCAATTAATTTGACTAGTGTCTTGTTGTCTTTTCAATGTTATTTAGTAATATGATTCGAGCCAGCACCATTGATATTGGGCATGTAGCTTGGCTAAAATGGTCATTTTAGCAATTGGGACTGTTGCGATTCATGGGTGCGGGTTGTACTGGGGAATTTTTACCTAGCATAGCAACTAGTGATAACGTTGCGATACTGTCTGATAGAAGATACATTGCGGGGTATGACTATTTATCGCTAAAAATTGGGAAATTAGTATCCACGATAATTGAGTTGGAGTATCAAAAGGCCATCAACCTGCGTATATGCTTCGCGGTTGACGGCCTTTAGTTTAGTGCTGAAGTCAAAGTAGCTATGTGAATGGATCTCATCTCAAAACAAGCTATACACCAAATAAATATTCAACACCGTAATAATTCCGGCCAGTCCATATCCCACCCACGTTACCGCCGGGCGATTAACGTGGGCCTTCATCAGGCTGGCGTCATTTGTCAGCGCAACTAGTGGCAACAAGGTAAAGGGGAGGGCGATGCTGAGTGCCACTTGCGCGTAAATGATCAAGTTTTCAAAGGCAGCGTCACTAAAGCCGACTAACATACCGATAATCAGAATCGGAATTAGCGTGACAGCGCGAGTAAGCAGCCGGCGTTGCCATAGCGGTAAGCGGATGTGTAAATAACCTTCCATGACGATCTGACCAGCTAAGGTGCTAGTGATGGATGAAATTAGGCCGGTAATTAGTAGGGCTAATGCAAATAACCAGCTCATGACCGGGCTAGCAAGGGCGCCAACCACGGTGGTACTTTTTAACCCATCGAAGACGGCCTGCAGACTCGCTAACGCGTTGGTGTGACCGAAGAAAAGCGTCCCACCAAGGACGAGCAAAAGTGCGTTGATGAGAAAAGCCGCAATCAAGTGCACTGTTGAGTCCCAATTGGCGAAGCGCAGTGCTTCTGTGACTTGGGCTGGATTATGATAATCATAACGCCGGCTTTGTGCAAGCGATGAGTGTAAGTATAAGTTATGTGGCATGATGGTTGCGCCCAAGATTCCGAGACTGAGGACTAGTGCGGTATGATTTTTGACGATCAATGGTGTTGGAACTAAGCCGAGCAACACGTTGCCAAATTGAACGTGGGCCCGTCCCACCTCGATACCAAAAATAATGCCGACGGTCAAAATAGCGACGAGGACGATTACTTCGACACGCCGAATGCCAAATCTCAAAAACAACAAGACAACTAAGACGTCCGCAATCGTCAGTAAAATTCCTGCAAGTAGTGGTAAGCCGAATAACATTTTTAAGGCGATTGCGGTTCCAATTACGCCCGTCATATCAGTCGCCATCATCGCGACTTCGTTTAAAATCCACGCGGCGTAACGCACGGGCCGGGGCAGCTTGCTAGCGATGGCTTGTGCTAAGTCTTGCCGGGCTACAACGCCTAGCCTGATTGCCAGGCCTTGCATGAACATGGCGACAATGATGGCTAATGCGAGCACGGCTAAAAGCCGGTACTGAAACTGACCGCCACCGGCTAGGGATGTCAACCAGTTGCCGGGATCCATATAGCCGACTGCCACTAGTGCACCGGGACCGCTATAGGCTAAAAATTTGCGCCAAAAGGCCGTCTGATGAACGTCGGGAACCGCGACGCTCTGATTGATTTCTTCAAGACTTTGATGACGATGTGATTGCATGGTTCGACGCCTCCTGCTTTTGGATAGCGAGGTCAGCCAGAAATTGGCTGAAGCCGGTATCCTTATTCATCGGTGGTACTAAGTCAAACCGATCACCACCGCTTGCCCGAAAGGTTTGATAATTTTGAACGTAGTCTTCCTCGAGGGTTTCCAAGCAGTCCACGACAAAGGATGGCGTAACTACTAATACGTTGCGTTTGCCAAGTTCGACCAACTGCATGAGCTCATTTTTTAAGTAAGGCTTCAACCACGGCATCGGTCCGAACTTGGACTGATACGCCGTAATGACCTTATCAGCTGGTAATTCTGGTCGCTCCGCCAACACAGCTTTGGTCGTGGCCTCGCATTCGCGTTGATAGGGATCACCATGGCGGACCATTGCAGTGGGGATGCTGTGGTAGCTGAAGATGACCGCATCATAATGATGCGCCTGATAGCTTTGCCAGACTTTGGTTGCTAGTAAGTGAATGTAGGTCGGTTGGTCGTAGAAACTGTCGATAAAGGTGTGTGGTAATCCAGTTGCTTCAACTTGACGATGGATGCCGCCGTGCGTGCTCTGGGTGTATTGCGGAAAAAGTGGTAAAATAATTGGCTTTTCACACCCATCAGCAACCATGGCTTTCAAGGTCGCACCGGTATCGGGTTGACCGTACGTCATTGCTAGTCGGACGTCCCAATCGGGTAATGCTGCTTGTACTTGTTGGCAGATGGCTTGACTGTAGACGATTAATGGTGAGCCTTGTGGGAGCCAACTATCCTGATAAAAGGTGGCCGAACGCCAAGAACGGGTCGGTAAGATAATACCACGCAACAGCGGTTGCCAGAGTGCGGCTGGCATCTCGATGACGCTTGGATCACTTAAGAATTCTTGTAAGTATGTTTTGACATCCTTAGTCCGTGGGGATGCTGGGGAGCCTAAATTGACGAGTAATAATCCTGGGTGCATAGAAACCCCTCCAATGCTCTTGATAAATTAATCATAGCATAATCATCAGCTTGTATACGGGGTTAATGGTTTATTTATTCGATTATCTAGTGATAATCAATTTACTGCTGAAATAAATAAAATCTCTTGCTAGCAACTGGCCGGGCTAGCAAGAGATCTGAAATTGATATTTGGTTTTGTTGCAGTTCAAAAATCGGTGTCGTCGGCTGGATCGTACTTTAAAAGTAGATTCAGAAATGCCAGCAAAAGCCATGACCATGTTCGTTTTTAGGTCGTCAACATCAAAAGGCGATTACTGGGTGGACTTGGTGAGTTGAGCTGACTAACGGGCTTACTTTGCGGCGTGGGTCCGTCGATAACGTTGATTGAGATAGTAGCCTAGATAGCAAATCGCCACGAAGGGAATGGTGTAATACAAGGCAATCCGCTGGTTAGGGTCAAACCAAATCAAGATACAAGAGAGTCCACTTAAGATAAAGGCCAGCCACGGGACGACCGGGTAGCCGGGCGTTTTAAAAGTCAATTGATCAAGTGACTGCCCACTTTTCAGGTAGGCTTTGCGGAAGTTGATCTCCGAAAGGGCAATTGCCATCCAAACAATGACGACAGCAAGTCCTGAAATGGATACTAAGACCAGGTACACCGAACCGGCGGCATAGACACTCGACAATAGGGCCAGAATGCCACCCAGCATGCTAGTAATTAGGGCGACTAACGGCACATCACGCTTCGTGGTTCGTTTGAAAACCTTTGGAATGGTTCCCTCGTTCGCAAGTGACCACAGCATGCGGGTAGACGCGTAGAGGCCAGAATTAGCGGCCGACATAATGGCGGTCAATACGACGAAATTCATTAAATCAGCAGCGTAGGGAATCCCAATCGCTTTGAAGACGAGCACGAATGGACTTTGCGTCACACCTGCTTGTTTGTAAGGAATCAGTGCGGCCATGACGAACATGCTACCGATGAAGAAAATAATCAGGCGCCAGAGGGTCGTTTTGATTGCGGTCGGAATGGTGTGGGCCGGATCCTTAGTCTCACCAGCTGTAATTCCAATTAGCTCAGTTCCGGAAAAGGCAAAGTTGACCGTTAGCATAGTCGTAAAGACGCCACCAAAACCATTGGGGAACCAACCGTTACGCGTATAGTTGCTCAGAAACGGGGCACTGGTATGACCGTGAAGTGGCAGGATACCGACCATTGCCAGTCCGCCTAACACAATAAAAGCAATGATCGCGATGACTTTGATACTGGCAAACCAGAATTCCGCTTCCGCAAACCAGCGTACGGAGAGGGCGTTAACGGTGAAGATGACCACCATAAAGACGAGGCTCCAGATCCAGGTCGCAATGTGCGGAAACCACGTTTGCATGATGAGCCCCGCTGCTGTAAATTCTGAACCGAGGGCAATCGTCCAAGTCAACCAATATAGGATGGCAACCGTAAAGCCTGTGCCAGGACCAATATATTTTTTCGCATAGACGTGAAACGCCCCGGTGTAGGGCATTGCAACTGACAGCTCACCTAGACAGAGCATGACGAGATAGACGAGGATGGCTCCAATGGTATAGGCGAGCAGGGTCCCAATTGGCCCCGCTTGATGAATCGTGTAACCGGAACTTAAAAATAATCCGGTCCCAATCACGCCACCGAGCGAAATCATCAGTACGTGCCGTGATTCCATCTGGCGACTGAGGTGGGTTTGTTTTGACATAATGTACCGGCCTTCCTTACTTGCAGAATTAATATGATTAGACTATGATTAGAAAATCAACAATGCTATTAGAATAACATAATTTATAAGTAGAAAGGAAGGCAATTATTGCAATGCTTTCATTAACTGAACAATTGAACCGGGGCCCAGTCGTCTCGGACGGTGCGATGGCTACGGAATTAGAAAAACGGGGCGTGGCAACCAATAGCGCACTGTGGTCAGCCACGGCAATGTTGGACCACCCGGATGCGATTCAAGCGGTCCATCAGAGCTATCTGGATGCGGGCGCAAAAATCATGACAACTAATACATACCAGGCCAACGTGCCTGCATTTGAGCAGGCTGGTATTGCTGCCGCACAAGCGCGTCAATTGATACAACAGGCGGTGACAATTGCTCATACGGCGCGTGATGCTAGTCATGTCACGGATGCTGTGATTGCTGGTAGTATTGGCCCGTACGGTGCTTACTTAGCGGATGGTAGTGAGTACACGGGTGCATATCAGTTAACGCCGAGTGCCTATCAAGACTTTCACCGCGAACGCCTGGCGTTGATCATGGCCGCCGGGGTGGACGTGCTTGCATTAGAAACGATGCCACGTTTAGACGAAGTACAGGCTTTGGTACAACTAATCACAACCACTTGGCCGCAACAACCATACTGGGTAAGCTTTAGTATCAAGGATCCACAGACATTATGTGATGGGACGTCATTAGCTGTGGCCGCAAAGTGGGTGGCGGCCCAGCCGAACGTGGTCGCTGTGGGGGTCAATTGCACTACGCTGGAAAACATTGCACCAGCGTTAACCACTTTGAAGGCTGCTGTAGCGGTTCCGTTGATCGTTTATCCTAATTCTGGTGATCAATATGATCCCGTGACGAAGACTTGGCAAGAAACTCATTTGAGTCATCAATTTGCATCCTTTGTCCCCCAGTGGTTAGCCGCCGGGGCCCGCATTATCGGCGGCTGTTGTCGCACAACGCCGAAGGATATTGCGACGGTGGCACGGGCTCTCAGTGTTTCGGATTCCGCCAAGCTTTGAAAAATGTTAAGAAATGACGGTGTTTTAGTTCATGGTGGGCGTGTCTCAGAGATCTAAGTTGTCTTGGGGTGTTCGTTACACACTAATTATTGATTTAATTATATTTGAGCAAAACAATACCTAGTGTGCTGAGCGTTACTAGGTATGGCTAGCAATTTAATTGAAACTGGTGAAAAAACACTAGTCGGGCACTGCTGATACGGTAGTTGTTCACGACTAGCGATTTTTTTATGTCAATAAAACTGTTCATATCTTGGTCGAGTAACGTAAAATATGGTAGGGTAAAGATAGTGTATAGATATAACAGATGAAGTGGTCAATCGTTCGTGCGTACTCGAAGTTTTTGAACTCGGTGACAGGATGAGTTGATTTTTCAGATTGAGAAGGGAACGGCTAGGTGATGTATTATTTTGTGGGTACTGGTTTAGGATTGAAATTGACGGGAATTGAAAAGGCACAGTTGAACCGACTGGCGCTATTTGACGCCACTGGTTATCAGGCTCGATGCGTCTATGTCACTTATAATCCGCGTTTACATGAGCATGCGGCCCGCTTTGGTGCGGAAGGAAAATGCTTTAGTTTGTATGATTTCTTTCAGGGGACGATGCCTGAAGCAGTGACTAAAATCCATCATGATTGGATGCACTATTGGCAAGCTGTTTGTCACTTTAAGGTGATTCAGGTTCCAAATACGACGGATTTTCGCGTCCTGGATACCGATGGTCAATATTTGATGTACGTTCATTTTGTGGACGCCGGGCGACAACAATTGGATTATGTCAATTATTTTGATAATCAGGGTGTTAAAGTCCGACGCGAATTTTATGATAACCGGGGCTTCCTGAGCCGGACAAGCTTTTTAGTGAAACATCAGGAAGTGCACACAGAAGTGTATTATGATTTACAAGGGCAAGTCAAAATTATCAAACAGTATGATATTACCGGGCCAGAGCCAAAACTACGACTGATTACGTTGAAGAACTATCAACAAAGAGACTTTTTCTTCAATACCGAACAGGCTTTTCAGACATTCTTCTTCAATGAATTGGCCACTGCTGATGACGTCTATTTCTGTGATCGTAACCGACAAACGGCGGCGGCCTTAGGTCATACGCGCCCCGCAATTCGCGTGTGTTCAGTCTTACATAGCACGCATCTACGGATTGGTGAGGACGTGGTAAGTGGGCATTTGAAATCGGTCTATCGGTATGTCCTAGCCCATCCAGACCAATTTCACCGAATTATTGTGTCGACCGAGCATCAAAAGCGTGATTTATTGGCACGCTATGATAATTTACCACCAGTTGTCGTGATTCCAGTCGGCTATACAACGGTTCATCCGTTTAAAATTGATGGTCGTGACCTGCACCGAATTATTAGTGTGGCGCGCTATTCGCCGGAAAAGCAATTACCACATCAACTGGAAGTGGTTCGTCGGTTAGTTGGTGAATTTCCCGACTTGACTTTGCAGTTGTTTGGGCATGGGCAAAAGATTGAAATGCAAATGCGTCAATTTATTCAGGCCAATCAGCTAGAAAAAAATATTGTTATTCGGGGTTTCTTGCCCAATCTGGCAGAAGAGTACCAGCGGGCAAGCCTCGCCTTAATGACGAGTGTGGAAGAGGGTTTTTCGCTAGCCACAATGGAAGCTGAAAGCTATGGCGTGCCGGTTATTGGCTATCGAATTGCGTACGGGCCGGAAGATATTATCGAAGATGGCGTTAACGGGTACTTAGTGACACCCAATGATGTTGATGAGTTGACAATGAAAGTTCGTCAGTATTTACAGCACCCTGAACGACAAGCACAACTGATTACGAATGCCTACAATTCAGCAACTCGTTACAGCAAGCAGACGATTATTGAAAAGTGGCGCCAGTTAATAGCAGCACTTTAAGAACCGGTGATAGGGGCAAACAAGGCGTCTACCTAGTTTGAGAGACTAGGTAGACGCCTTGTTGTTATCTAGATATTAATAAAGTAATAAAATCAGTACCAACTGAACGGCTACGTTGATCATGAGATGTAACCGAGTACGGCCAAAGGACTGTTGACTGAACCAGACAGCAATCGTGATGAGAATTGCAACGATCGTTTGCCAGGTCAGCGGCTGCAGGAAGATGGTGATAACAAGTAGCAGGCCAGTGATGGCCGAAATCAGTTGATTGATTTGGCGCTGACGGCTGAAGCTCGGAACGTATAGGAAGACATAACTAGCCAGCATGGGGGTCAGTTTCCAGAGAAAAGTAGTTGATAAATAGTTATTTTGTAAATCGAAGACGGCCACTGGGATCGTGAACGTCATGATGACGCCGAAAACGACTAGACCAAAGTAGTTTTGCATACCGAAGCGTGGAACAGCCATCACGAGCAACCACGCACTGCACGTTAATAGCAGGTACAGTAGTTCGGATTCCTTGGCAATAATGTTGGTAAATGCAAAGGCCACGGTAATTCCAATCGCAATGAGGCTCCACTGGGGAGCGATCCGCCGATCTAAGATAATGAAGACCGCGGCGGCCACGGCTAAGGTGTAGCCAATCAGTGGTAACTGCGCGGCTGAAAATGAGGCCGTTTGAAATGAGCGCCCGTAATCGAGGGCGGCCCACCAACTGATGATGCTTTGAACGATGGTAAAGATCGCCAAGGCGATGTAATCGCGTTTAATATGTAATTTTCCGATTCGAATCATATTGTCAACACTCTCTAATTAGGATAATGAGTTAATCGTACCGGTCGGGGCAGTTCCCGTCAATAATTTGACAGAAATCTTTAAAAAAAATGGTGATTGTGATAACCTTATATAGTTATGAGCCGTTCCCGAAAGGATAAGTTTAGCTTGTTCAATGAAGAATAAGTGATGCTTAGATGCCTTGTAACCGAAATTATCAAGGGGGAATTTATTGTGAGTGAAAGACACTTATTTACATCTGAATCTGTCTCTGAAGGTCATCCTGATAAGATTGCTGACCAAATCAGTGACGCTATCCTGGACGCAATGTTAGCCCAGGATCCACAAGCACGGGTCGCTGTTGAAACTTCAGTGACGACTGGATTAGTGCTGGTCTTCGGTGAAGTTTCGACCAAGGCCTACGTTGATATTCAAAAGGTCGTGCGTGACACGATCAAGTCGATTGGCTATGTTGATGGTCAATACGGCTTTGACGGTGACAATTGTGCCGTCCTTGTCTCATTGGATGAACAATCACCAGATATCGCGCAAGGGGTCGATGATTCCTTGGAGACGCGTTCTGGCGATGCTGACCCATTAGATCAAATCGGTGCTGGTGATCAAGGGATGATGTTTGGTTATGCCATCAACGAAACCCCTGAATTAATGCCACTGCCAATCGCATTGAGCCATCGGTTGATGCGTAAAATTGCAGCGCTACGTAAGGATGGTACCATTAAGTGGTTACGTCCAGATGCTAAGGCCCAAGTCACGGTCGAATATGACGAAGACAACCAACCTAAGCGAATCGACACAGTGGTCTTGTCTACTCAGCATGATCCTGATGTTGATTTGGATACAATTCGGCAAACGGTCATTGATCAAGTCATCAAGGCTGTGTTACCAGCTGATTTATTAGATGACCAAACTAAGTATCTTGTGAACCCAACTGGTCGTTTTGTTATTGGTGGTCCTCAAGGGGATGCCGGTTTGACTGGTCGGAAAGTCATCGTGGATACGTACGGTGGTTTTGCCCATCATGGTGGTGGTGCCTTTTCTGGTAAGGACGCGACCAAGGTTGATCGTTCTGCAAGTTACGCTGCTCGTTACATTGCCAAAAACGTTGTGGCTGCCGGTTTAGCTGATCAGGTCGAAGTGCAATTGGCATATGCCATCGGGGTTGCCGAACCAGTTTCGATTGCAGTGGATACTGCCGGAACCGGGAAGGTTAGTGATGAAGCGTTGATTAACGCCATTCGCGAAAACTTTGATTTACGCCCAGCTGGGATTATCAAAATGCTCGATTTGCAACGGCCAATTTATCGGCAAACTGCGGCATACGGCCACTTTGGTCGGACCGATATTGATTTGCCATGGGAACATACTGATAAAGTGGATGCTTTAAAAGCAGCATTTAAATAATGCGGTAACGTTGATTCGTTACGGTCTGTAGGTACTCGACGCTAAAAGCGACCTTTTTTCAAGGTTGCTTTTTTTTGCGGGCTATTTTAGATGCACGGGGTTTTAAAATGATTGATAGAGAAGGAGAATTACTAAGATGCAACAGCGTAAAACTAACGTAATGGCGGTTACGGTTGCCATTTACGTCGCGACGTTTATGAGTGCGATTGAAGGGACAATCGTGTCGACCGCCTTGCCAACGATTGTTGGTGATTTACACGGGGTTTCATTGATGAATTGGGTTTTCTCAATTTATTTATTGACTAATGCGATGATGACGCCAATTTATGGAAAGCTGACTGACTTGGTCGGCCGAAAACCAGTGATGCAAGCCGGACTAATTATTTTTATTATCGGGTCTATGATGAGCGGTTTGTCTAATTCGATGCCGGTGCTAATTTTTTGGCGGGCCATTCAGGGGATCGGTGCCGGGGCGCTAATGCCAGTCTCAATGACAATTATCGCAGATATTTATTCATTCGAACGCCGGGCCAAAGTGCTAGGCTTCAATAGTTCAGCGTGGGGCATTGCTTCAGTGCTGGCACCGCTGATTGGTGGACTAATTGTCGATAAGCTCAGCTGGCATTGGATTTTCTTCATTAATGTGCCAGTTGGGTTGATCACCCTTTTCCTATTTCAATTTTATTTACGAGAACCCAAACGTCACAATAACGTGAAAATCGACTACTTGGGTAGCTTTTGGCTGATGCTCTTCTTGCTGTGCTTGATGCTAAGCTTCCAACTATTGGGAAACGCCACTATCAGTTGGGTGGCCGTTGGGACTGCTTGGATCATTAGTGCGCTCAGTTTGTGGCTATTTATTCGTCGTGAAAGTCGCACGGATGAACCAGTGATTTCGATGGATTTATTCAAAAACCACACGTTTATTATTCAGAATGCCGTGGCGGCCTTAGTCAGTGGTTTCCTAATGGCCGTTGAAGTTTATATTCCAACTTGGACTCAGGGGATACTGGGTGTACCGGCTTCTTTGGCGGGATTCGCAGTGACACCGAGCTCGTTAATGTGGATCGTCGGGTCATTCGTGACGGGGCGGTTATTGGCAAAGTGGGCGCCGCGACGGATTTTGTATCTGAGTTTGGCTTTCATCCTCGTGACAAGCATTTGCTTAGCGTGGTTGCCAGTTAATACTGCTTTCCCATGGTTCTTCCTGATCACAGCGATTGGTGGCGTGGGCTTCGGAATTACAATTACAGCAACGACCGTCACGTCGCAACACCTTGTGCCAGCTGAGAACGTGGGCGTCGCAACGTCCTTCAATACGTTGAGTCGAACGATTGGCCAAACGTTGATGATTTCAATCTTTGGAATTGCGTTGAACGTTGGGATGAACCAAGGTATTCAGCACCATGCAGGAACGAACATGGCGATGATGAACAAGTTGATCAATCCACAGACAGCAACGCAATTACCGTCTCATTTGTTGCCGACACTTCATCGTATCTTATATACGGGCTTACATTGGGTCTACCTGATTGGCCTTGGTTTGGTTATTCTAGCCTTTATTGTGAATAGTTTGGATCGCGGACCACAAAAAACGGCAGCACAACACGCGGCTGATTTAAACCAAAATCAGGATTAGTCGGCTTAGTATCAACAAATTAATTGTCAAAGTGACTCATAATTTGTCGTTTATTTGATATTGACGTAAAAAATCTGAAAAATTTTCAATAAAATTTCCATAAGTGTTATAAATAAATTTTAAGTTGTTAGACGAGTGTAATGGGCTTTATGAGGCCTATTACACTCGTTTTCATTAATATTATTTATTTGGTAACTATTTTAGGAAAATTAATGGAAAACGTGTAATAAGATTGACGGTATCAACTATTGCCAACAAAACATAATCATAGTATTATGAGTGCATAACCTAACGATTGATGGTGTATACCAATGATGCTATATATGTGTTTTTTGTATCATATATAAACGGGTTTGATTAGGTTAGAGAAGGAAGGCAAAACCATGAAATTTCTGAGACATAAATCTTTTAGGGGAGATCCGCAAGTTCACTACAAGATGTTTAAAGTCGGCCGTACTTGGGTATTTACGGCGATGGCATCATTTGTATTGACTGCTGCACCTCAGTTAGTATCTCATGCAGATACGGTTTCGGCGGATACTAGTAGCGATACGGCAAGTAGTGCCACTAGTAGTGCCAGCTCGGGGGCGGATACGTCTTCTGCAGCAGCGAGTGCGGCGGCACTAGCTGCTGCAACGGCAAGTAGTACGTCAACTAGTACTACCAGTGACTCGTCTACGGCATCTTCTTCGAGTGAAACTGCCTCGAACAGTAATTCCAAATCTTCATCGGATAGTTCAAGCAGCGATGACAGTGCTTCAGACGCAAGTTCTGCGAGCGAAACAAGTACGACTAATGCGACAAGTACATCAAGTACTAGTAGTAGCAGTGTTTCAACGGCTAGTTCGAGCGCATCCAGCGCAAGTTCAAGTAGTAGTTCGAGCTCGTCAAGCGCTACTTCATCGAGTTTAACTGATAGCAGCAGTTCTTCCGCAGCTAGCTCAAGTACGACGAGTTTGTCAAGCAGTGCTAGCGTAGCGGCAAGTACTGTCTCGACAGCAAGCAGTGTTGCCAGCACGACTAAGTCTGCAAGTACGGCGGCTTCAACGGCAGCCATTGCAGCTTACTCGTCGGAATCGGCTGCCAGCTCAAATACCGATAGTACCGCAGCTAAGGCGGCTTCATCGTCAGCTTCATTAGCCGGTTCATACGCCACACTTGCCAGCAGCTATGCTAGTTTGGTCAATAACCTAACGACGCAAGCAGCAGTGAGTGCGGCCCAAAGTGCCTATCAAGAAGCGCTTAACGCGGCTGATTTGTCACGGCACTACAATAGTATTGCAAACATGTACTTAGACGCAATGACAAATGGTGTGGGGTCCAATGTAGATAATACATTGGCATACGCTAATGCCAACTCTTTAGCATTTAGTGCAGCCAGTGCGGCCAGTTCATACGCAGCCCTGGCTTCAACGGCCACCTCAACGGCCAGCAGTGCTGCTACCCAAGGCTTAATTAATTTAGCAAGTAGCAATTATTCCGCCGCATCCAGTGCGGCATCCGCAGCCACGGTAGCGGCCAGCTCGGCAGCTGAAGCAGCCAACAGTGCATACTTAGCCATGCAATACGATAAAAATAATACGGCCGTTACCTCAGCTTACGCCGTCGCTTCTAGCACGGCAGCTGCGGCTTCAACGGCCGCGGTTAACGCAACGACTGCTGCGGTGGCAGCTTCCTCAGCCTATGCCGCGGTAAGTAGTAATGCGGCAAATAATGACTATGAAGCCACTAGTACTGCCTATGCAGTTACTTCCTCCGCCGCAACGGAGGCGCTTGGTCAATATGCCGCCGGGAGCACCGCTACTAGCACCGCTAGTTCGGCAGCCAGTTTTGCCAATAGTACTGCAATTAGTGATTTGGCGAGTGCGGCTTCTTCAAGTGCAAACGTGGCGAATACAGCAAAGAGTACGGCTTCAAGTGCGGCCAGTGTGGCAGCAACGCAAACTGGTACTCAAGCGTCAGCTTATGCTTCAAGTGCTGCAACGGCCGCTAGCTCTGCTTCATCAGCCTACGCCGTCGCAAGTACGGCTGCAAAATCCGCTGTCAGTGCTAGTGATCCTGCCACCGCGGACTCATACGCTCGGGTGGCCCAATCGGCATCTTCATTGGCTGCTAGTTACGCTGCAACTGCCGAGTCTAACGCGACTTTAGCTGCTAAGTTTTCGACGGATGTCGCTAATGAACAAACCGTTAGTTCCAATGCGACTTTAACGACGAGTACGGCAACGCAAAGTGTCTCGACTGGAGATACTGTGACAATCACCAACAAGGTGGTTTTGGATTCGGGGTCAGTAAGTGGTACACCAACTTATGTTTGGTATGTCTCAACGGATGGGACAACTTGGACGACCATTAGTGGTGCAACATCGGCAACGTATACAACAACTGCAACTACTTCAGGGACGTATTATTATCAAGCAGTCGTGACTGGTAAGCGAGTCACGGCATTAGTCTTCACTTCAGATTTTAAAGCAGCTGGTAATGTGATTACCATTGTTGTCACTAATCCAGAAGGGACCTACGCTGAAATTGCCAGCAGTTATGCTAGTCAAGCCAACAGCGCAGCCTCAGTGGCAACCTCTCAAGCCGCCGCTGCAAGTAATGCAATCAGTTTGGCCAGTTCTTCAGCTAACTTGACGGGCTCATTAGCTAGCTACTACACGTCACAGGCTAATTCTTCATACAACGCAGCTAGCTCATATGCGAGTGTGGCTTCGGAGGCGGCAAGTATTGCAACTATGGCCAGTACTTCGGCCGCTTCTTATGAAGCCGAAGGGGCGTATACCAGTGCTAATATCTGGGCAGGAATGGCATCGAGTTATGCGAGTGTTGCAACTGAATATGCTAGTTCTGCAAGTAGTGCGGCATCTGAGGCAGCAGCTAGTCTCGATACTGCTTTGAAAAATGCGGTTAATGAAGATGGTGGTGATACCGCTGCTGATTATTTAGCATCAAGTTATGCCAGTATGGCTGCGTCATCGGCAAATGTGGCCGGTGACCAAGCCTCGTTAGCTGCATCCTATGCGGCCAACGCTGCTAATGCATATAACGTTGCTGGTTCTTCATTTAATACCACTGCAACTAGCAGTTATAATGCAGCGGCAAGTTCTGCAGCTGTAGCGGCTAGTTCATACGCTGCGGCAGCTAGTGAAGCAGCAAGTCTTGCTGCTTCATATGCAGCGGACGGGAATTATAATTCGGCTGCCTTGCAACAAAGCTACGCGGCTTTGCGTTTAACCTATGCCACAGATCAATTGAATGCTGCTTCGAGTGCGGCGAGTGCGATTACCCAAACGGTCGTGCAAGCACAATCCAGTTATTATAATTCGATTGCAACGGCTGCTTCTAGCGCAGCGTCAGCAGCTGAATCGGCAGCCGGGAACGCAATCAGTGTCGCGAGTTCATTAAGTGCAAAGTATGCGTCAAACACCACGTTGGGTAGCTCATACGTTGCACAAACTAATAATTATGCCGTGACAACTTTGGGTGCAGCGGCGGCCGCAACTTCAGCTGCGGAAATGGCAGCTCAGTATACAAGCCAGGCTTCATCGGCAGTAGCTGCGGGCGATTATGCTATGGCCAGCTCATATGTGACCAATGCCTCAGCAGCAGCTAGTGAAGCAACCTCATATGCGGCATTGTCTACATCCAATGCGGCTTTAGGTAGTACGGCGGCTAGCAACGCGACGAATTATTCAAACAATACGAATTCATATAAAAGCACTAATACGGGTAATGCAACGACAATTCTAGGGATTGTTATTTCTGGTGGGATGACTTCTCAACCCGCAGCAGTGACGTCGACCGTTTCTGGTGGGACCTTTACCTTGTCAGCTTCGTCAGCATTAGGACTAGGTGGGGTTGCACTATCATCAAAAACAACTTGGTATGTTCAAGTCAACGGCACTTGGATGACCTTAGATAAGGCCAGCGCTTATATTGAATCATATGATGCAGTTGACAGTGCTGGTTTACTGTCAACCAGTAGCTCATTAACAGTTACTATCAAAGCGGGCTATACTGGATCATTACTATTCCAAGCCGTACAAGGGTTTTCTTGGGACTTATTAAACTTGGCTACAGTTTATACATTTGCAAGTAATTTAGCGGAAGTAGATGTTTATAGTAGCAATATTCCAGCAACAAACATTTCCATAGCTGGTGATGATTACGTCATTAATCCAACGAACAGTTCGAGTGGCTCAAACGATAAGGTTACTAGCCAGTTTACATCAACGACTAACCCTGAGAATGCTACGGGAACGATTACCTGGACGACAAGTGATTCAAGCATTGCGACAATTGATGATTCTGGCCTTTTGACCGTTGTGTCTAATGGAACGGTGACAATCACAGCAACAATTACAAATGCAGACGGAACTAGCTATTCATCTTCAAAGACAATTACAATTGGTAGTGGCCTTGAGGATGCAACTGTTGATGCAGGAAGTGATTTGACGTGGGTTCCAGATGGCTCGACTACGGGTACTGGGACTAATGTTACTTATCAATGGTATTATTCTTCAACAGCGGACGGTACTGGAACAGCGCTGAGTGGTCAGACTGGTACGACACTTAATCTGTCGGATCTGACAGTAGGGCAATCCGGTTATTACTACCTAGTTATTACTGGATCCAATACGACTAACGGGACTACTACCACGACAACTGTAACTTTAGGCCGGGCTTACTTGACTGTTAATGCTGTTTCAACTGAAGCGGCAGATTCTGCAGCTAGCGAAGCAGCTAACTACGCAAATCAAGCGACGGAATATGGTTCAGTTGCTAGTTCTTATGCGAACATTGCGGGCGAATATGCAAGTAAAAACTCAGAAGCAAGCTCCTACGCAGAACAAGCAACGGCAGCAGCTTCTGATGCACAGTCAGCCGCAACAGCTGCTTCAACTGCAGCCTCTAATGCGGCAGCCGCCCAATCAAATGCAGATTCTGCGGAAGCTGCTGGCGAAAACTCGGCTGCTTCCAGTTATGCAGAGGAAGCTAAAAAGAAAGCGTCCGAAGCATCTGAAGCTAAAAAGAAAGCTTCAAGTGCCGCTGATGATGCAGGCTACTATGCTGATTTAGCTGCTAATGTTAGTGAAGATGACTCGGATAGTGATTCTGACGGCGACAGTGATTCGGATAGCGACAGTGATTCCGACTCTGACAGTGATTCGGATTCCGACAGTGATTCTGACTCAGACAGCGACTCGGATTCTGATAGTGATTCGGATTCTGATAGTGATTCGGATTCGGATAGCGATTCCGATTCCGACAGTGACTCCGACTCGGATAGTGATTCCGACTCAGACAGTGATTCCGATTCCGACAGCGATTCGGATTCGGATAGTGATTCAGATTCCGACTCAGACAGTGATTCGGATAGCGACAGTGACTCAGATTCCGACAGCGATTCGGATTCCGATAGTGACTCCGACTCGGATAGTGATTCTGATTCCGACAGTGACTCCGACTCGGATA
>NZ_JAKZEQ010000043.1:0-24817 GCF_022549155.1 Lactiplantibacillus sp. ME-2 | reverse complement strand
GCCTTTAACTGCTAATTCCTTACCAGTTGGGACTTTTTCATCATCAAATTCCAAGTGAGCTGCACTCGTAATCTGTAATTTTTGTTGGGCCAAACTGGTCCGATCATCAGTTGTGTTCCAATAAACGTGATTAGTTGGATTAAAGAGGGTTGCTGCATCAGTATCACCGGTAAATGCAATGGATACTTGATCCTGATTATCTAATGTAAACTTGATAGCGACATCCATATTTCCCGGGTAATTATCATCACTGGCGTTGATATGCTTCTTCAAAGTCACACTGACACTATCATTGGTTTGGCTAAAAGCACCTTCAAAGTTCAGCGTGTTAAAACCATGATTCCCGCCGTGTAGCGAATGGGTTTGTTCGTTCATATCAACTTGATAGGATTGATCATCGATTTTGAACTTAGCGCCGCCAATCCGGCCAGCAACCCGACCAATTGATTGACATAGGCAGTATCCCACTCGTTGATAGTCAGTCATGTTATCAAGGCCCCAAATCAAGGGATGCTCAACGCCGTCTTCATTGACGACGAATTCTTGCCACGTCCCACCATAACTAAGGACCGAGATACGAGTTTGATGGTCATTGACCAGCGTATAACGCATTACATCTTGACCATCTAGTTGGTCAAACACCGTTTTTTTAGTTTCCAAAATCATGCACCTCCGTGTTATTTAAACCGCTTTCATTTAGAAGTATACCAGAATTTCTTGAAGTTGAGTAAAACTTTTAGTTAAAACACCAAAAGAACGATCTGGTTTCTATCCCAGATCGCCCTTCACTACTTGGAACTTGCTCGCTCAACCAGATTAGTACCCAGCTCAACCCGTTGTGTCGTTGTTCGCCCTGCTAGTCGACTGATGACCAAATTAACTGCGGTCGCCCCCATTAACTCAGTATCTACGTTAACTGCGCTTAATTCGGGATAAACGAATGTCGCCAGCGAAGTATTGTTAAAGCTAAATAGCTTCACTCGTTCTGGCACCTGGATGCCACTAGCTTGCAACGCTTTAAGCGCACCTGCCGCCATCGGATCATTTGCCACAAAGAAGGCTCCTGGTAGCTGGTCTCCCAACTTACGAATGGCTTTTTGCATCATTTTAAACCCAGATTCACTAGTATAATCGCCCTTAAAAACGAACTTAGGATCAAACGCATGCCGTCGTTCCATCGCGGCCCGAAAACCTAGCATGCGTCGATCAACTACCGCTAACTGATGGTCGGTTGTCATTTCTTGACCGTGAATAAAGCCAATATGATGAAAGTTGCGTTGCCAAAAATAATCGACAACTTTTTCTGTGGCCAACCGAAAATCAGTAATGACACTATCAAAACCAGCATCAAACTGATCATCATCTACGAATACTAAGTTGTCAGTTACTGATGCCAAGTCCTTGACTTGTGGCTCGCTGAACTTTCCAACTGCAATCACTGCATCTACGTCTGGTCCCAATTCTTGTAAATTATTTTGGAAAATCCGAGTCACTTCAAACTGATTATCCTGTCCACGACGTTCAATCCCCATCCGGACCGACATATAATACAAATCATCTTGTTCCTTAGATTCCGAATACCATTGAACAATAGCAAGTCGCTTACGCGCCGTCGTGACAGTATGCCGTTTATTTTTTGAATACTGTAATGCTTCTGCTGCATCTAGAATTCGTTGGCGCGTTGTATCACTAACAGACAATGACTGATCTTTGTTTAACACGCGCGATACCGTTGCCAATGATACGCCAACTTTATTTGCAATATCTTTTAGCGTCGCCGCCATGAATTGGCCCCCTTAAATTCAAACTAATTCTTACTACCATCTAAAGTCGCTATCGCATGATTTATTTGCAAATTATTTTAATTTTCAAGTATTGCGCCGAACTTCAACGCATAATCGTGATAACTATCATGTAAAACTTTATCATTAATTGTGAAAATTGGCGAATTTAAACACTAATTTATTTAGTAAAGGCCCCCCTGTGCGTGCAAATCTGCAAAACTATGTTATTCTTAACTTAACTATTAGGTACAGAAAGGGCCATATCCTCGGATATGGCCCTTTCTTTTGCGGCTCTATAACATTGACTATAGCGAATTGCGCAAACGCTATGATCGACCAGCATTCCAATCAATTGCCGGTTGTTCGGTAAGAATCTGTTCAATCGTTGCTAATTCTGATTCACTAAATTTCAACTTTTCCAATGCAGCAACGTTATTAACCACCTGCTCTGGCCGGCTAGCACCAATCAAGACACTTGCTAAGGCTGGCTGACGTAGGTTCCAAGCCAAAGCCATTTGAGCTAAGCTTTGCTCCCGTTGTTGCGCGACTTCATTTAAGCGCTTTACCGTAGCTAGTGTCTGTTCTACCTGGACTGGACTCAAAAATGGAATTGTTTGCTTATTGGCCCGTGAATCTGTCGTGATTCCGTGCAGATACTTGTCCGTCAATAACCCCTGTGATAGTGAGCTAAAGCCAACCGCCGCCTTATGAGTTGCTTGTAGAACGGGGAACAAGTCCTGTTCCACCTGTCGATTAAACATATTATAGCGTGGTTGGTGAATAATGTATGGGGTTCCTAATGATTCAAATATCTTGGTCATAGCAGCCGTCTGCTTGCCATTATAATTTGAAATGCCTACATACAATGTCTTACCCTGCCGTACTAGCTGATCAAGCGCAGCGGCCGTCTCCTCCATTGGTGTTTCAGGATCAGGACGGTGACTATAAAAAATATCAAAGTAGTCTAAACCAGTTCGCTGAAGACTCTGATCAGCACTGGCAATAATACTTTTTCGTGACCCCCAATTGCCGTATGGTCCCGGCCACATCACATAGCCCGCTTTACTAGCAATGACCATTTCGTCACGGTATGACCGCATATCGGTAGCCATAATACGACCAAAATTCGTTTCTGCACTGCCGGGCTCCGGGCCATAGTTATTGGCTAAGTCGTAGTAGGTAATTCCCAAATCAAAAGCTTGATGAATGATTGCCTTTTGATTAGCGATCGGATCAACGCTTCCAAAATTATTCCAAAGACCTAGCCCGATTGCTGACAGCTTCAAACCACTATTGCCTACTCGATTATAAATCATATGGTCATAGCGCTTCTGGCTTGCTTGATACATATTAAACACCCTCTCGTTATTCGTTCCTAGCTAAAGTTACCGCTTTCATTAGTAAAAAGCAACGCCTGGTTTTACCATGCTACCTCCGCTAAGATTATTGAGACATCGAACACTCTCGCTTGATAATTTATATATATCAATTACAATATATTATGAGAATATAAACGTAAAGGAGTACTTATTATGGACCCTAAATTTATTG
This sequence comes from Lactiplantibacillus sp. ME-2, assembly GCF_022549155.1. Taxonomy (NCBI): domain Bacteria; kingdom Bacillati; phylum Bacillota; class Bacilli; order Lactobacillales; family Lactobacillaceae; genus Lactiplantibacillus; species Lactiplantibacillus sp. ME-2. Next base: position 21,482 of record NZ_JAKZEQ010000043.1, on the reverse strand, counting down.
AAGTTATCAAAGACACGACCCCCGCAACCATCGTTACGGTCAACGCCGCACCAGCACACGTCGTCAACACCTGGAGTCATTATATGCAACTTATCGATGATCATACCCTATTGATCCCATCGGCTGGCATGCACTCAATTGAGGCCGATTTTGCTACCGACAACCACATTACAATTGCTGTCGGTAGTTACAAGGTTCCCGGCACAACTGGTACTGGCTGTGGTTTCCACATTCATGGTACCGGCAAGTTTGAAACTAGTGGCGCTTATTTCGATCAAATGCATACTAAGTTTGATTGGATTCGCGCGACCCTGGTTGTCACAATCGACGACGTGGAACAAAAGATTTAACAACTAAAATCTAGACTAAAAGAACGTACACGAGTTGTGTACGTTCTTTTAGTCTAGATAGTAGTTAATTCGTCACTGTCTTCTTAGATGCTAATTCAAGCCCCTCTAAAAAGTGCCCAAAGCACTGCTTCAAGAAGTGTTCACTACCGTCATCATTCAGATGATCGTTCTCATCAAACTTATTGCCGGCTTGAGGTAACATGAACTCGTTACCAGGCATAACTTTGGCATCCACACCGGGTGAGTCCAAAATCTGTCGTAAGTTCATCTGAGCACGTACCGTACCTTGAATACCTAACGAAGTCCCAACAATCATCACTGGTTTGTCTTTGAATGGATGTTCTGCACAGGACAGCCATTCAATGGCACTCTTCAAGGCAGCTGGAATCGAATGATCATATTCTGGCACGCCAAAGACGACACCATCAGCGGCTTCAATCTTAGCGGCTAACGCTTTTACACTTGCCGGTTCCCGATCCATATCATCTTCATTGAATAGCGGTAAATCTTTAATTTCACAAATTTCAAAATTAACTTGCGTTTCAAATAATTCTTTCATGGCATACAACAACTTACGGTTATATGATTTTGAAGCGTTAGTCCCCACAATGGCCACAATATTGGCTTCGTCATCGCCCGCGGTTGCCTGCCGCTGAGCGTTTTCGCTAGCCGCGGCGCCGGCAACGTAACCCGACGAAATCCCCCAAGTATTCATCATACTTGGCATTGAATCATGTCCGTTAGCGCCGCCGATGATTTCCCCCGCACCAAAGTAATTAGCTACCGGTGCATTTTTAGTCGTTACCAATTGCAAGTTATCAGCATCAACACTATAGCCACCTAAAGTCGTCGCAAAGCGATCACGTTGTTCAATGATGTAGAATGTTTCACCTTCAAATTGGTGCAAGTACTTCGGATCACGACCGAAATCATGATCGTGACCATCTTGAACATAGCCTTGATAATTTTTGACCGTGTGGACTAATTCATCAACCACAATTCCGGCCTGCTCAGCAGCACTTTCCAAAGAACCCTTAACAAATACTGGCCGTTTACCCTTATTCTCAAAGAAGCTCTTAATTTCTTCTGGTGTGAAATCATGCAGGATCAGTAGGTCGTAAACTTTCTTCCAAGTCCGTTCATCCATTACTAGGTAAGCAACTTTATCCGCTTGTTTAAGGATGGCATTCCGAAAAGTCGTATAAACATTTGATTCGTTAACGATTCGATCACCCTTAGAGTTAACGTAAATTGCACCCATATCAGTTGCTTGTTTCGACGCGTACGTGGTCAATTTAGCAACGCCTGGTTCCACTTCAACACCATGTGGATACAGCTTGTACCAACCTAAATCGTGCGTTTGCAAATCCAAATCACCATTAAATTGATAGGCATCCCCAGTGGAAGTCATTGGGCCATAATAATCAATGCCTTCGCTTTCAGTACCACGCATCTTTTGGTTAGCTCCATGACCACCTGCAGCAAGCACAACTGAACGTGCCTTGATGTTGACTGTTTGGTCCTTTTGAGCAGCAATCACACCGCGTAACTTTTTATCGTTGTCCAACATAAGCTTCTCGACTCGAGTATCCAACATAATTTGACCACCCGCAGCAGCAAACGCCTTCGAAACTTTTTGAATGAATTCATAGCTACTTGCTGAAGGTAGTTCAATCTGACGGTTAATCGAATGTTCTGGCGTTTGCGTCTGTGCTTTTTGATAATGTAAATCTGCAAACTTACTAATAAAATCAATGGCTGGACCAATGTTATGCACCATTAGGTCGGTCAAAGCTGGATAGTTCGTCTCCAAGCTTTCACGAGCAACATCTTGTGCCAACATTTCTGGCGTATCATGATTATTATCAAAAATTTGCGCAGCAACATCAGACCCGGTACCAACAACGTTAGAACCATTCAGAATCGTCGCACCACCAAGATAGCCGTTCTTTTCAACTAAGATAACCTTCTGACCCATTGTCAACGCTCGACAGCCAGCGACTAAGCCCGCTTCTCCGCCACCAATAATGAGCACGTCGGTCCGCAAGTTTTGCGTCTTGGGGGCTTTTTTCTTAGGAACTGGCTGCACATCAACACCAGCATCGGTTACAGCCTTATCTGCCGACTTAAGTAACGCTTGGGTCATCACCGTTGCACCACTAATTGTGTCAACATTGAATGATTGTTCCGTAATGATATTTTGTTTCAATTTATCAATGACTTGGTTAAAGATCCCCGACGTTTCGGAATGCTTTAATATTTTCAAATCCTCAATCTTATTATCTTGCACGTCAACTTCATAATTGATAATACCGTTGTGGCCCATTGCTTGGCCGGTAATTTGTTTTTTACTCAATAGTAAACACTCCTTTGCGTCGCGGCGTTAAGCCACTGGTAACTGTTACCTGTTGTTCATGATCAATAAAAATTGCTTCCGTATGTGGCAACTGTTCGATTAGTTGACAACCACGGTTTGGCCCTTCAAAGTAGGCCACCGTTGATAACACTTCAGCTAATTCTGACCGTTCAGTTATAATCGACACCTGATCAACTTGATTTTCAACCGGATAACCAGTTCGCGGATCAAGGATATGGTGGTAGCGGTGATTGCCAATTTTAAAATATCGTTCGAAGATACCTGACGTCACTACCGTTCTAGCAGGCGTTTCAACCTGTAGCGCTGGATAGCCACGTGGCGCTTCGGGTGCTTGAATTCCAACTTGCCAACGCCGATTATCGGTTAGCGGATTGGCCCCTAATAGCTTAACGTTACCACCAAGATTAACAATAGCGCTGGTAATGCCAGCCTGCTGTAACTGCTTAACGACCTGATCGGCAAAATACCCCTTGGCAATCGCACCAAGATCTAATTGCATGCCAGATTGACGCAAGTAGATACTCGATTGGGCTTCATCTAGGATAACTTCGTGCGTATCTAATAAGGCTAATCGTTGGCTAATTCCCTTGGCCGCTGGTACTTGATGCCCACCAAAACCAATCTTCCAAAGTTTAACCAACGGTCCAATTAGCACATTAAAACTATCCGCATATTGCTTTGTGTACTTAATAGCATCCGACACTAGTTGAAAGCATTCAGTGCTAACCAAAACTGGATGAATACCGGCATATTGATTGATCGCAGCTAATTCTGAATCGGCACGATTGACAGAAAAGACACCATCCATCCGCTGCAAGTAATCATAGACCGCTTCGACCGCTAACTGATTCGGCTCAAATAATGTCAGCGAGATGACGGTTCCCATCATCGTAAATTGTGAAACATACTTTTTTTGTGTCCCAATCATCACTCTGACCTCACGATTTCTTTCAGTTATGCTTTAATTTAACTTCAGATCTTCCAATTCCGGCCGTAAATTTTCAAGTGCAATTTGCCCAGGTGCCGAAGCCGCCCCGACCGTTGCAAATGATAAACAAGAGCCGAACACTTCACCAGCAAGCCGTGACACTTTTCCTAAGTCACCCATCGACATTGTGATTACTGGCTGTGGTAGTGTTTGGCGTGCAATATTAGTCGCTGTCAGTAATGTTAAGACATCCTCCACCGATTGTGGCATCACAGCCATCTTAGCAACGTCAGCACCATAATCGACCATACTAGTAAGGCGCTTAACGATCTCAGCAACCGCCGGCGTTTTATCAAAATCATGATTACTCATGATCACAACTACTTGATGCTCATGAGCTGCTGCAACAATTTGCTTAACAGCTTGTTCGTCATGGTAACGTTCAACATCTAATGCATCCGTGAACCCACCATCTAAGACCGTCTCACACAGTTTAAAATACTCAGTATCTGATAGTGCTAATTCGCCGCCTTCACCTTTAGTTCGGAAAGTAGTTAATAAGGCAATATCACCTAAAGCCTGACGAAGTTGCTGACCGGCCGATTTCAACTGTTCTGGATTAGTTACATCCTTGAAAAAATCAATTCGCCATTCAACGACATCTGGCTGTGCAGCTAAAATCGGTGTCGTCGCTGCTAAAATATCATTAATCGTCGTTCCTGTGATAGGCACTGCCAACTTAGGTCGACCACTACCAAGTTCAATATTTCGTAGCTTTATCGCTGGTTGCATCTTAACTTGCCTCCTGTCATCAATTATTTATCCTGATCATCACTAAACAGAATCTGATGAATGTAATCAACTGGCATGTCTTCGCCAGTCCACAGCTTAAAGGCTGCTGCACCTTGTTCAAGCATCATACCTAAACCATTGTAAACATGCTTCAATCCTGCTTGACGAGCTACCTTCATTAATTTAGTCGTTCGTGGTGCATATACTGTATCAAACACAATTTGGTCTGAGCTGAACCAACTAGGATCGTCCACAAGCGTCTTATCTTCAAGTGGTTTCATTCCAACACCTGTCGAATTAGTATAGATATAAGAGCTTTGGATTTCCCGTTTGAAATCATCACGATCTTCTAATGAGTGTAAAGTGGCGTGACAGTCGGTCTGCTCATTAATTAGTTTAACGTTCCGTTCGGCATTTGCCCATGTTGCATCGTGCATATTAAAAATAGATATTTCTTTGACACCATCCAATGCAGCCTGCACTGCGATCGCAGTCCCGGCACCACCAGCACCAGCTAGCGTCATTTTATGTTCGCGAATATCCAAGCCTTCATCCGCGAGCGCTTTCATAAATCCGATGCCATCAGTCGTATAACCTGTTAAAACACCATCATCATTAACAATTGTATTAACCGCACCCACCATTTTAGCTGCTGGATCAAGCTTATCAAGCAATGGAATCACTTTTTGCTTGTTTGGCATTGAAATATTGGAGCCACGCATATCAAGTGTTCTGATTGACTCAATTGCACTTGGCAGCGTTTCATTCGTCACTTCAAATGCTAAGTAAGCGTAATTTAGTCCTAATTTAGCAAAAGCATTGTTATGCATAGTTGGGGACATTGAATGACGAATTGGATACGCCATTAAACCAATCAGTAAAGTATGCCCATCAATTCGTTCTGCCATGAAAAACCACTCCTAAATATTATTTTTATCTGTTTGTTACTCAATTCACTTGTTATGTTAGCAAATTAGTTTAATATAATAAATATGGATGAGTTGTTTAAATCATCAAAGTTATCTATGAGTAAAGGAGCATTCCTCATGAATTTAAGACATTTAGTTTTTTTCAAAGAGCTAGCTCGAACACAACATATGGCAAAGGCTGCCGAAAACTTAGGTATCTCACAGCCTTCGTTGAGTTATGCCATCAAAAAACTCGAACACGAATTGGGTGTTCCACTTTTTGAAGCAGATGGCCGTAATATCAAGTTAACATCAATTGGCGGTGTTTATTTGAAATACGTCACTGCTACTTTAAATGATTTATCACAAGGCAACGAACTCGTCAAACAACTTATGGATCCAGATACCGGTCATGTTAAATTAGGATTTACCTACACCCTTGGACAGCAACTAGTTCCTGAGTTACTGTCCCATTTCAAAAATCAAAGCGAAAATCAAGCAATTACTTTTGAGCTTGGTCAAGGAAACTCCGGTGTGCTCCTGCAAGCACTAGCCGATGAAAAATACGACATCGTTCTAGCCTCTAACGTCGATAGACTGGGTGAGCAGCTAACTGCCCATCTCTTTGACTTTATCCCACTAGTTCAACAAGAAATTGTTGCAGTTGTTCCAAATGATCATCCCGCGGTACAAAAAAATCCGCTACACGTTGAAGACCTAGCACCTTATCCAATGATCTTATTTTCACAGAATAGCGGCTTGCGACCATTAATCGACCAAATCCTATCAGCAGCCCACGTTCAGCCCAAGGTAGCTTATGAAGTAGAAGAAGATCATACTATGGCTGGGTTTGTTCGTTACAATATGGGTGTTGCGTTAATGCCCTACTTACCACTTTTAAATCCCGAGCGTGTTCAAATCAAACACTTAGCTGATCAGCCATTACAACATCAAATTTACTTAGTCGTTCGTCGCAGTGGTTTTATTACACCTGCCGTCCACCGTTTCCAAGAGTTTATTCGCAGTTATTGTTGGCAACATTACACTAATCAAGAACGATCAATCTAAAAATTGCGCCTTTATTGAAGGCGCAATTTTTAATTAACTTTCAACACCGGAAGCAGCCGACGTACGTGTTGACCGACCACCATGTTTCACAATCAATGCTAAACCAACCCCAATTAACGTAATCACAATGTTCATTAGAATTATCATCCGTGGCGCATCAGCACCGGTAACTTTTGTCAAGTATGCCGCAGCTGATAATACAGCATAATTAGCCACGCTTGAGGCAATCATTACAAGGGATGTCGCTAGACCTTTACTATCTGGAAAGAAACCAATGGTCGTAGAGGTCGCCAATTGTAGTACCCCACCAGCAGCAGCGTAACCAATAACAAAACTACCAATATAGAGAATGACTGGATTATTAATGAAATAACATAACATTAACATGACGATTGAAATACTTGGATATAGTACTAATACGGTCGTCTCTTTCAGCCCCATATGGATAAACTGAGCAGTTAATAAGACCGCTACCGTTGCACCAACCGCATAAAATGATTGCAGGATACTGGGGTCTTTGATTCCGTAACTAGCTCCTAGCTCTTGATTGCAATTCAACCAAATCATAAACGTCGCTGAACTAGTAAAACCAATTAAAATTGATGCAATCGCAGCTGGTGTGAAACGATGCTTCGGTTTGTCAGTAGTCGTTTTAGCCTCAGCAGTTGCTTTATCTTGCTTAGGAAATGGTAAAACCAGAACTAAGATTGCATCAGCAATCATTAAAATTCCACACCCGATAAAAATGACTCGATATGACATTTGAGCACTAGCAACCAAACCAATAACGAACGGCAATACAAACTGAGCAACCGTTATGGCAAACTTTGTAAATAGATTTGCAATTGAGGCCGATTTAGGAAAGATTTCCATCACACTTGGTGACACACAGGTATCCAAGAACGAATTAGCAATCCCGTTAATAATACCAATAGCATACGCCCACCACATGCTGTGAACTGTGATCATCCCAAAAAAGAATACGGCGTACAACGCAATTCCAATGAAACCACTGATACGACGCCCAATCCTATCAGAGACTGGACCAGCAAATGGGTAAGCAATCAGCCGTCCCAGACCATAGGCAGCAATGACAGAAACTACCATACTAACATCAATGGTTCCGTTAGCCAGCGTGGATGCGCCCCACGCCTTTGCAAACTCAGTTTTATACTGTCCCATTATTGAAGAGGCAATTCCTAAAATAAAGTAAGCAAAGTACAATGCCAATGCTGTTACATAATATTTACGGTTTGAATTTGTGTTACTTGTCATCTTAACGTCCCCCATCATCTGAGAAGAACCGTTGCGTTACTTCTTCAACGGGCATTTCTTGGCCTGTGTACAATTTGAACGCTGCGGCACCTTGCCAAACCAGCATCCCCTTACCGCCAATTGTTTTGCTTCCATGTTCAGCTGCATCTGCTAACATTTTTGTGGTAACAGGATTATAAACAGTATCTGTCACAACTAAATCAGAACGAAAAACGGTCATATCCTTAATATTAGTTTGTTCAACATTCGGTGCCATACCGGCCTTGGTTGCGTTAGCCAAAATATCACTTTGTGCAATTGCTTGTGTCAAGACTTCCTGGTCATTAATATCGCCTACAGTAACTTGGCATGCGGGAACTTTATCCATGATCTTTTGAGCCGTTAACTCAGCATTTTGATAAAACGAGTCCTTAGGATTAAAGATATGAATCGCCTGAGCGCCATCTAGTGCCATTTGAACGGCAATTGCTGTAGCAGCACCACCAGCACCTAACACCGTAAGGCGCTTTCCCTGTGGGTCAACACCATGCTGGCGTAGATTTTCAACATAGCCCGCACCGTCCGTATTATGACCAACTAACACGCCATCATTATTGACAATCGTATTCACAGCACCGATTAATTCTGCAGCTGGTGACAATTCATCAACTAATTCTGCAGCAACCTTTTTACAAGGCATCGTTACGTTAGCACCACGCATATTTAAAACGCGCATTTTAGTTAACGCACTGGCCATTTCATCAGCCTGAATGTCAAAAGCCAGGTATGCATCATTAATACCTGCCTTTTCAAAACTGTAGTTATACATTGCTGGTGAGCCTGAATGGCCAACCGGCGAGCCGAAAAGGCCTAGCATAGTTGTGTGTCCATCAATTCGTGCTTCCATCTTTTTATTGCCCCTTTCTAATGCTGCTTAGCTGCTTGACGTGCCTCGTAGGCTTGATATTCGGCCGTTGGCATAGCCTTACCTGTAAAGAGTGTGTATGCTGCATCACCTTGCCACAATAACATGCCTTTCCCCGGCGCTACCGTGCATCCTAATGCCTCGGCGTCTTCAATTAACTTGGTCTTTAGGGGGTTGTAAACAGTATCCGCAACAACCAAGTCTGAACGTAAATAGCTTGGATCGACTAATGATTGACCGTCCAGCGGCTTCATACCAACAATAGTAGCGTTAACCAGAATATCAGCCTTCTCAATCTCAGCTTTTAACTTGTCTTGGTCTTCTAGATGATAGACGTTAACGTCGACTTCTGGCTTTGCTTCCTTAATCTTCTTTTGAGTGTTTTCGGCATTCGCATAAAAGTCGTCCTCACGGTTAAAAATAGCCAATGATTTAGCACCATCTAATGCACATTGAACTTGTAGCGCCGTAGCAGCACCACCAGCACCAATCACGACTAGCTTTTTACCAGCAATATCTACACCGTTCTCTTTCAGATTGCGTACAAAACCAATGCCATCCGTAATATGACCTGTCAACTTACCATTATCGTTAACAATGACATTAATAGCCCCCACAATCTTTGCGGCCGGTGACAACTCATCAACAAGTGTTGCGGCAACGCCCTTACATGGCATCGTTACGTTGCTACCGCGAACCTTAAATAATCGTAATGCATCAATCGCTTCTGGCATTTGTGCTTTTTTAACATCAAAAGCTAAATATGCATAGTCTAATCCTTGCTCTTGAAAGCTAAAGTTATACATCGCCGGTGAACCTGAATGACCTACTGGAGAGCCGAGTAAGGTAAATAAACCAGTGGTACCTGAAATTCGTTTTTCCATAATTGTTATCTCCTCTTAATTAATAAAGAAAGAGACCGAGACAGTCGTCCCAGTCTCATCCACGAGTTCATGTAACTGAATTAATTTCTATTTTTTCGCTGGTTGATGATGATCAATCGCGTATTGACGACGACCACCTGGCTTTGGAATCATGTCAGAAATCATCATATTCAAACCACCATCAACGGTCACTTCACCACCATTAGTGTAGTCAGAACGGTCACTAGCCATGAATAAGACCGTATTAGCAATATCATCCAAAGTCCCAATGCGGCGACTAGCCACTAACCGCTCACGGCCCTCTTCAACTTTAGGATCACTGTAAAAGTTCTCAGATAACGGCGTCTTAACCAGACAAGGTAAGACACAGTTACTCCGAACACCATACTGTCCCCATTCAGCAGCCATTTGCTTAGACATCATATTAACCGCTGCTTTAGTTGTACTATAGGCCCCACTATATGTTTCAGGATAACGTGACGCTACGGTTGAGATGTGTACCATCGCACCATGTTTCTGTTGAATCATGACGCGACCAAACCGTTGTGACATTAAGAAGTAACCCGTTAAGTTAACATTCAAGGCAGCTTGCCATTCATCCAAACGCAAGTCTTCAAGTGGTGAGAAGCGTAAAATAGCAGCCGTATTAACTAGCACATCGACTTCACCAAACTTATCAGTCACGGCCTTAACAGCAGCATCAACTTCCTCTTCGTTAGTCGTATTGCACTTAACGGCCAACGTTTCAACGCCATACTTTTCTGTCAATTTCTTTGCGTACGCTTCGGTTTTATCCGCAATCATATCAATCAAGACAATTTTGGCACCCTGCTTAGCAAACTCTTCACAGAACTTGGTACCCATACCACCAACAGCACCCGTAATTGCAACAACTTTATCCGTTAATCCTAACCAATTATTATTCATTAATAATCACTCCTTATAATCAAATATCTAAGCTTGAACTGGGTCTTTTAAAATTTCAGGCCACGCTTCCTTTAAAACAGACACAGTCTGCTTATAGGTGTAATCCGCAACGTAATCAATACCCTTAGCCATGTATTGATCAGAGATTACTTCGACACCAATCACCTTAGGATCAACACCTGCATCTTTTATCATCTTGACAAACCCAGCGGTATCCAAATCACCAGCACCTGGAGCCAACCGATCATGCATTGATTCATCCCGTAAGATAGAATCAGCATATGGCCGAGTATATGCATCATCAATTTGAATTGAAATAACCCGCTTTGCTTGTTCCTCGGTCAACAAGTCATATGGTTGGTTGGCTCGTACCCAATGCCACATATCTAGTAACATATATACATTGTCACAGTTGGCTTTTTGCATAATCTTCCAAGTCTTGTCCAAGTTAGGTAAGCCACTGTAAGGCATTGGTTCCAATGCAATAATTAAATCACCCGCCCGGGCTGCTAATTCTTGTAACTTCTTTGCTGTATAGTCAATATCATAATCTTCCATCAATCCGGTATTAATATGCTTTACACCAAATAATTCACACATATGGAAGCAAGCCTGTTCCTTATATTTTTGTTCGTATGTGCGCGTTGCTTCACACCACTGAACAATATATTCGACTTCGGTGCAACGAATATTATACTTATCCAAAATAGCGAGAATATCATCGTCCGTTAAACCTTCGTTCAAGGCATCCACGTAAGTTTCAGCGCGTAACCCAATGCCATCGTAACCAGCAGCACTAGCCGCTTTGCAACGATCTTCAAATGTACATTGATCACCAAGTGTCCAGGAACTAATTGTAATTGGATGTGATTTTGTCATAATAATTTCCTCCAAATAGTGGATTCGACACATGCATGTTTTGTGATTCACATAATTTATTTTACAAGTTAAATGTAATCGCTATCACTCGACTCGTCCAATTGCTTTTAGTTGGGGCTATCCATAGCCAAAAGTTATTAATTCTGTTATATTAACCGTAGTTGTTAACTTTTGAGTATCAATCGTTACCCGTCAGAATGAACTTCGGGAGGTTATTTCTATCATGAATTTGGATCATTTACGATACTTCGTCGCATTATCAAGAACTGAAAACTATACACAAACTGCCAAGCTGTTACATATTACACAACCAAGTTTAACTAAAGCCATACACTCCTTAGAAGCAGAATTGAACATTGATCTCTTTCAAAAAGCCGGACGTAGTGTTACTTTAACTCCTGCTGGTAAGGTTTTCGCTAGTGATGTCGAATCCGCACTCCTACTACTCGACAAAAGTGTGACTAATATTAAACGTTTTGATCAACAAAAAGCCCCCATTCGTATTGCCGCACTCCGAACACTAAGTATTAAGTGGTTGCCAGATATTGCCCAGCGTTTTCTTCAACTAAGCCCCCATGCCGCTGTCCAATTTCAATTCAACACTGATACTGGCCTGTCCCCAGATATTCTGAACGGTTTACGTAACAACAAATATGATGTTGCTTTTTGCTCAAAGATGGATCACTTTAGCGATATCGAGTTTTTTCCCGTCGCTGAACAAACTATGGTTTGCATCACACCAACTACACACCCACTGGCAAACCGCTCCAGTATCAATTTGGCAGAAACATTAGCCTATCCCCAAATCACTTTTTCGCAACGCAGTGGACTTCATCCAATTATGCAAAAACTATTTAACGACTGTGGCGGTCAACCCATTAGTGCATATGCCGTAGAAGAAGATCAGGCCATCGCCGGTTTAGTGGCCAGCGGTTTTGGAATTGCCGTTGTACCTAATATGTCTATTCTTCAAACCATGCCAGTCAAGATTATTCCATTGTCATTTCCAACATGGCAACGAATTTTGTACATGGGTACCCTTAAGCACCGTACACCTCAACCCGCTGTTGAAGAGTTCATCACCTTCGTTCGTGATCAAAGCAAAACACTCTCTGTTAACAATATTTAACTCTGAACCAATAAAATCGCATTCGATTAATAGCTTCTAGCTATCGATTGAATGCGATTTTGTTATTAGACACTTCTCGAGACCGTGTTAAAATTTGAAGTGAATCAACGATTGTGAATTTAGTATCAATTAAAAATATTAATAATTATAAACCGTTTACTTGATTGATTTTTCAACATTTATATTGGATATTAAAAATGCCATTTTTGTTGCTTATAACGTTTAAAAATGCACACTTTGTGAAAATAAGAATTGGTGGGTGATACTATGGAACTTAAAGAAAAGCAGGATATAACCATGAAACATAAGACATATTTACCATTAGCTGCCGGAATTTATTTAAATTATGCTATTTTAGGAATGGCTACTATTATTGTGTCTCAATACGGGACTCAATTCCAAGCACTATGGCACACTGATGTTAAAGGGCTCTCAACTGTCATTGCAATGATTGGAATTGGCCGCTTATTGACAATTCTCATTGCGGGTTATCTTTCTGATCGCTTGGGGCGTAAGGGAACTATGTTAATCGGTATGGTTGCACAAATTCTATTTCTTATGGGCCTGTTCTTTAGTACTAATCTCATCAGTGCTTGCATCGCTGCACTCTTTATGGGCGCAACCAATTCCTTTGGTGATACAGCTAGTTATCCAGCACTGACAGATGCTTTCCAAGAGCAAGCTGCTAGCATGAATTCGTTAGTAAAAGCGGCCATGTCTCTTGCACAATTCGTCCTGCCGTTCATTGTTGCTGCTCAGCCAAACGCTCAAATCACACTAGTCGTCATGGTAGTTGTGATGGTTTTAGATATCATCTTAATTGGACTTGCCAGCTTCGCACCACAAACATTAACTCAAAAACACACTAAAATTAGCGACGAGCCTAAAACAACCATTAATCCTAGTGGCAATCAGCCTTCTATGTTAATTGATGGTAGTTTGCTAATAATTGTTGGTTTTACACTTTCATTTACGTTTTACATTTTCTCTCAATACGCACCAAACTTCGGTAGTAGCGTCTTAAAGTTGGGGCTAAACAGCTCTAAATCACTAATTTCATGGTATGCAATGGCCTCACTAGTATCCGTTTTTATTACCTCCTCATTAGTAACTCGCATTAAGCCAATCAAGTTGATCTTTGCTTACACTCTGATTTCGTTCCTAGCATTACTCCAAATGGTGGTTATCCCTAGTGCTGACGGTGCTCGGTTAACTGCCATTGCAATTGGCTTCTTCGCAGCCGGAGGTATTTGGCAATTAGGATTAACTTTACTAAGCCAATACTTTCCAGCTGAGAAAGGTAAGGTGACTGGCTACTATAGTTTTGCTACTGCACTGACATTCTTTGTAGGTCCATTAGTCTCTAGCTTCATCATTGATGACACAGCTGTCAGTGTTCTACATGTTTTCGAAATCGATACTGGCGTGACGCTACTCAGTCTTGTAATCGTTATCATCTTGATGATTCGAAATCGCAAGTTTTCTATGTAAAACAGCATAAAAATTAGTAAAATGGCTATAGATTGAGGAACTTGATTGCTCAATCTGTAGCCATTTTACTATTCAATAATATCGTTAATCTCATAGTGCCAACTTCACACCTGACAAACCACTCACCGACTAACACTCACCAAGATCTGAACCACCACCATCAAAGTCGCCAGAATATCCAACACCCAGCTGCTCCACACATAGTAGTTCTCCATTGGCCGATATTTTTGGCGGGTTACCTTGAGATTTTTTTCATATAACCGGTTGAAGAAGATAAATAGCCAGATAAAGAACCACAGAATCAGGCAAAAGACGGGATAAATGAAGATATTGCTCTTGATTCCCCACGGCGTCAGACTGGTGACAGCGGTTGGCACGTAGACACGATTAGGTAGCAGTGGATATGCGATAATTGCCAATAATAGCGGTAATAAAGCTAATCCCGTCTGCCGCCACAAATTATAGTGGCCGTGCTCATCTTTAACATTAAACATTGCGCCAACCTCCCTTAATTAACCAGTGCATCGCAAATGGTAATTGATGATTCCAGAGCCGCCAATCATGGTGACCCGGTTGTAACTGCCATTCAAACTGGTCTTTAAACACAGCCGCCAACTCTGGCTTGAAGGCTTCATCCATTGACCGTAACATATCTTGATCACCCGTCGCCATTAGAACACGTAACGTCCCCCAGTTTGTCGGTTGCTGTACCAAGTAAGACAAATCCGCTGGCGTCCCTTGCATCTGTGCTGGTGAGAAAGCCAGCTCAAGGTCTGGCATAATTGCCGATTGTTCCACGTGAAACCTTTTGAGATCCGTCACCGGTGATAGTGCCGCGACAGCCGCAAACCGCTGCGGATAGGTAAAGGCATAACGTAATGCCCCATAGCCACCCATGGAGTTCCCCAACAAATAATTGTCTTCCGGTCGTGCCGACAACGGGAAGATATAACGCATTCGTGTTGGTAACTCGTGGGTCAAGTAATCCCAATAGCGTGGACCATGGACCATATTCGTATAAAATCCCCGCCCCGTTTCCGGCATGACGACCGCTACTCGGTATTGCGTTGCCAGTAGTTCGATTTCCGTTCGCCGTAACCACGACGTTGCGTCCCCACCTAAGCCATGCAACAGCCACACAGTTGGAAGTTGCTGTTCACCACTACTGTAGTCTGGTAAAATTTGTCCGACCGCGTTCACTGGTTCCGGCAAGATAACTTGGACTTGCACTGACTGTCGTAACACGTTGGAATAAAAGTTATTGCTATGAATTGACATTGTGTGCCACTCCTCTCTTTATGCATCGATCATCGAATTCGGTTAGGATCTACCGACTTGGAATCACTAGTTAGCGCCAGCCCAAAATAGTTAGGCAACATGTAACTAACGGTATATTCCAACGTGCCTTCCCCTTGAAATACCCACCGTTCGATCTTAATCACCATCGTATCCAGACTCACGTGCAAATAATCCGCAATTCGTTGATTAGGAACGCAGGTCGCCGCATATTCTTGCTCAAAGGGCTGGCGTGATAAATCAAGCTGCGCATGTTTCCTAATTAGTGCATAAATCGAATGTACGGCCCGTAACTTCTTCATTGCTGTGGCAGGAATCAGCGTCGCCAAATACCACGACTGCGAAAATTCAAATGGTGCGTGTCTAATTTCGCGTAATCGCTCTAAATACCAGGTTGTCGATTCAGTCGTAAACTTAGCCCGTGTTGGTAGTGGCGTCGTCTGATTGGCCACTAAGATTGCAACCTGTTCCTCATCAACATCGTATGTATGGGTATCCGTAATTCGTACCGCAGTCCCCCGATTAAATTTGGAAACAAAGCTGCCCTTACCCTGAATACGATAAATATAACCCTGATCGGCTAACATATTCAGTACCCGCACGACTGTCGTGGAACTGACTTGATACTTCTTCCGTAGCTCACTCTCGCTATAAAACGGATCATTCTTTCGAAAATGGTTCGTGTTCAATTCCAGAATCAAGGCACTTAAAATGGTTTGATAAATTGGTTCTTTACGACTCATGGCTGCCCCCCCTTATTATTAACTTAATACATTAAATGTCTATACTTAATCAAAATTTACCCATGTCAATTAACTAACAACAATGAAAGCGTTAACTATACTGTTATATTATGCTATACTCACTCATGAAATCAAGTTAATGTGTTAACTCAAATCAAAAAGGGAGGACTTAATTCAACACTAACTTGTCATTACTAATTTGTTAAGGAGATGAATGAATTATGGATAATTCACGTACGTGGAAAGATAAGACGATTGATGTCATGAGTAAGATCGCAGCCAACCGTTATTTACGTGCTATTCGAGACGGAATGGCCGTCATTATTCCAGTTACCATCGTTGGCTCATTCTTTACGATCGTCACGCAACTACCTATTACTGCTTGGACAAACTTTATTAAACCCTATGCCGCTGGTTTAGCAATTCCAATTAATTTTTCAATGGGGTTTATGGCTATTTACGCCGCGTTTGCCATTGCAGGTCGGTTAGCTGAAGATTATCACTTCGATCATATTTCAACCGGGGTCGTCTCAGTGATGGTCTTTCTATTGTTGGCAGTTAAACCAATTACGACCACCCCAGCAGCTTTCAAAGCGTTAGGACTAAAGGCCGCTGCCACCGTGGTGCCGCTAACACACTTCGGGGCTGCGGGGTTATTTACAGCAATGCTCGCTGGGATTTTAACGGCCGAAGTGACTCGGATCTGCCGCGACCATCACCGCGTCATTACATTACCAGATGGAGTCCCACCGGCTGTTGCAGCTTCATTCTCAGCTTTGATTCCCGCGACTTTCTTAATCGTTGGTGCTTGGGTCATTCACGTTGGTTTGAACTTTGACGTTAATGCTTTCCTACAATGGGTCTTCAGCCCATTAGCCTACTTTGGTCGTGACAATTTACTTTCAGTTATCGTACCAATCCTCTTAACTGATATTGTTTGGCTATTCGGGATTCACGGTGCTGCTTTAGCCACCCCAATCTTCTGGCCATTATGGTATCCAAACCTGAACGATAACTTAGCTGCCATTTCCAAAGGTGCAACTGCTGCAACGGTTCCTCACTTCATGACTGAACAATTTTTCCAATGGTTCGTCTACATTGGTGGTGCTGGGGCAACACTGTCTCTCTGTATCTTATTAGCATTTTTCTCTAAGTCCGCTTACGGTAAAACAATTGGACGGGTTACCATTATCCCAGGGATCTTCAACATCAACGAACCCGTTATCTTTGGTGTTCCAATTGTCATGAACCCATACTTTGCAATCCCATTTGTCCTCGCACCGTTAACCATGGGGATTATCACTTGGGCTGCAACTGTTCTACATCTCGTTAGTCGGACAGTAGCTTTAGTTCCATGGACATTACCAGGACCAATTGGGGCGTTGATGACCACTGCTTGGGACTGGCGAGCAGCCGTTCTATGTATTATTAATATTATTGTGGCCACCTTTATCTATTACCCATTCTTCAAGATTTGGGATCGTAACCAATTGAAGACTGAACAAGACGCTGCTAAAGCCGATGCTGAAAAAGCAGCTCCAGCAGCCGTTGCCGAATAATAGATTGCACAAAAATCACACGGATTTGTCATTACGGTATGCTTAAACTAACGACTACTTTCAATGAACATGATTGCTTATTTGCTGACAATCGGTCTGACTTTAGCGCCAACCGTAATTAGCCATTATGATCATGATTCTGGGAGGACTGCTGCATTGGTCGCAGTCCTCTTTGTACATATTCTAAGAAACGAGGGAAAACGATTGAAATCTAATATTAACCAACTTACTACTGAGGGTCGTAACCCTGCCAGTAACGACTTAGACGAAATGTCGATCCTAGCAATTGCCCAGTTAATGAATCAAGAAGACGCTAAAGTTAGTCAAAGCATCACACCCGAACTACCACAAATTGCCGCCGCTATTACACTTATCGTCACTGCCTTTAAAGCTAACGGCCGCTTAATTTACATGGGCGCTGGTACTAGCGGCCGCCTAGGCGTTTTAGACGCTGCTGAATGTGTCCCAACATTTGGTACTGAGCCAGAGATGGTTCAAGGACTCATTGCTGGCGGGGCTCAAGCTATGACGGTCGCCGTTGAAGGTGCTGAGGATAATCCTAATTTAGGCGCACAAGACTTGAAAGATCTGACCTTAACTGCTAATGATGCCGTGGTCGGCCTGGCAGCAAGTGGTCGCACACCTTATGTTATCGGTGCACTGGACTACGCACAACAAATTGGTGCGGCGACGATCAGTCTAGCCTGCAATAATCAGGCACTAATCAGTCAACACGCTCAGGTTGCCATTGAAGTAACCCCCGGCCCTGAAGTTCTCGCTGGTTCAACACGTTTGAAAGCTGGCACGGCAGAAAAGATGGTCCTTAACATGCTATCGACAATTTCGATGGCCAAGATCGGCAAAGTTTACCATAACTTGATGGTGGACGTTAAACCAACTAACGAAAAACTCGTGATTCGCGCGAAACACATGATCGAACTGGCCACCGGAGTTTCTGCCGATGAAGCCAGCGAACTATTCGCTGCAGCTCATCAAAACGTTAAGACAGCGATTGTCATGAACTTGGCTGGCGTCTCTGTCAGCGACGCCGAGCAGCGTTTGCAGCGCGCACACGGTGTCGTTCGTGACGCACTCGCACTGCAATGAGG
The DNA here is from genome assembly GCF_022549155.1 of Lactiplantibacillus sp. ME-2. Lineage (NCBI taxonomy): Bacteria > Bacillati > Bacillota > Bacilli > Lactobacillales > Lactobacillaceae > Lactiplantibacillus > Lactiplantibacillus sp. ME-2. The sequence continues at coordinate 2,863 of NZ_JAKZEQ010000043.1, read as the reverse complement.
AGGTCTAAAATGACATATTTAATTGGCGTTGACTGTGGTGGCACGCACATCGTTGGTCAAACTTGGACGACAGCCCCCGAGCATCTGGTCCAAAGCGTTACGGGTGGACCTGGTAACGTTGTCCTAGACTACTCTGCTGCCGTTACTAACTTAACCACTGTCTTAGACCAGCTCACTGCCGCAATTCCAGCTAGTCATCTTGGGTTGATTTTAATCGGAATTGCTGGAATTGAAACTGCTGGCCGGGCTGATCAGGTCCAACAAACCATCACCCAACGTTACCACGCTAATACCCAGGTCATAAGCGATGCAAAACTGGCCCTACTGAACGGTCTTGCAGGAGCAGACGGCACCTTAGTGATCGCCGGCACGGGCTCGGTCGTTTATGGCCGCCAAGCCGGGAAATTTCTGCGCGTTGGCGGCTGGGGTTACGTTTTAGGTGACGAAGGCAGTGCCTACGACATTAGCAAGCGGGCACTTAAACTGGTTCTGACCCAGACTGATAACGGTCAAACTAGTCAACTAACAGCTCCCCTATTGGCACAACTTAAAGTTACCGATGTTGCTGCCGCCGTCCAGAAATTTTACGCTCAAGATCGACAAACTAACGCTCAATTAGCACAGTTAATCGCCAAACTGGCCGAGCAACAAAATTCTGAAGCCATCACGGTATTAGTCACGTCAGCCCAAGCACTGGCACAACAAGTCGTTACCTTATATCAGCGGTTTGCAGAGTCCCGGCCACAACGGGTCGCCCTCTCTGGTTCCGTTTTAAAACACAATCGCCTGGTCCGCGACACGTTAACGACGACAGTGCACCAGTCAATACCAACAATTGCATTTAACGATATTACAACTAACAACGCCCACGCCGTCATCTATTGGCACCGGTGGACTCAGGAGGAAATTAATTCATGACAATGCGTCAACTAGGTTTATCCATTTATCCCGATCATAGCGACTTTGAAGAAAACGCCGCTTATCTCAAATTAGGCCAACACTACGGCTTCACTCGAATTTTTATGAGCATGCTGGAAGTATCTGGTACGGTCGCCGAAACCAAAGCTAAGTACCAGAAAATCATTGACGTTGGAAATCAGTTGGGTTACCAAACGATTTTGGACGTTTCACCACGGATTTTTAAACAACTAGGAATTTTCTATAAAGATCTAAAGTTTTTCGCTGATTTACACGTCGCCGGTATTCGACTAGATGAGGGTTTCGATGGCGCGACCGAGGCGCTGCTCTCGTATAATCCGTACGGCTTGATCATCGAACTTAATATGAGTAATGACGTCGATTATCTGAATAATATTCTCAGCTACCAAGCAAACGTCCCATTTATTTATGGCTGCCATAATTTCTATCCCCAAGTTGGAACCGCACTACCTTACAACTTTTTCGTTAAGTGTAGCGAACGTTTTCGTAAGTTCGGCATTCACTCCGCCGCTTTCGTGGCAAGTCAGGTTGGTACGATGGGGCCATGGAACGTCAACGATGGTCTGCCAACATTGGAAGCTGATCGGCGCTTACCAATCGCCGTCCAGGCCAAGCATCTCTTCGCTTCCGGACTAATCGACGATGTAATTATCGGTAACGCTTATGCGAGTGAAGCCGAACTGGCCGCATTATCAGCAATCAATCGGTATCAAGTACAATTTCACATTGAATTTGAAGCCCAGACGAATGCAATCGAAAGAACCATTGCCTTGACCCCACAACATTTTCGCCGTGGCGATATTAATCCAAATGTCATCCGTTCAACCATGCCCCGTGTGACCTACAAGGAAACGCCCAACAGTCCACACGATAATGATGTAGAATTTCAGCGTGGCGACGTATTAGTAGGCAACGACAACTTCGGCATTTATAAAAATGAATTGCAAATCGTCTTACAACCCCACTGTGAACCCCGAAAGAATCGGATTGGTCGGATTGCACCTGAGGAACTGTTACTGCTTGACTTTATTAAGCCTTGGAGTAAGTTCCGGTTTGTGGATTGAAATTAAGTTTCCTGTTAAAGAATCATAAAATCCGCTCGAAGTTTGGAGAAGACTTCGGGCGGATTTTTGGTCTATGTGCGATCAAGCCATTGATACTCTACTGATTTGATCATTTTTAAAATACTAAACTTACCGGCCTCTTCGCTTTGATTAATTAGATAATATGTGGCTCGTCCCTTGTAAACTAATTTTTCAAATTTAAATCAAATTCAAGGATGCGTATAAAATCTGCATCGGCAAGAATATCTTTTGTATTTCAAATATAAATCAAAAGAATTGACAGATTTAGAAAAGTGGATCACAACACTAATTGATGCCTAATCACTCACGATTACTATTCGGTAATAGTTCTGCATGCTCACGAAACTGGACTGGTGAGAAGCCTGTCTTCTTACGAAATAACCGACTAAAGTAATGTGGATCTTCATACCCGACTTTATTAGCAATCGCTGTTACCGTGTATTGTAATGTTAAATTACGAAGCAACTCTTGTGCTTTTTGAATCCGATACTCTATTAAATATTCAGAAAATGTTCGGCCATATGTCTGTTTAAGTTGCCTGCTCAAATACCCCTCATTTACAAATAACGCACTTGCAACCTGACTTAGTGAAAGGCCCTTTTCAGAATAATGCGTCTCGATATAATCTTTAACATTCATCGCTAGACTACGGGAAGTACCTTCATCCACAACCGTACGTTTATCGGTTATTAAGCATTGCTGGAACGCAATCATCAATTTTTTCAAATCAGATCGTGGGATTGGTTTTAATAAATAATCTAGAACCTTCAACTTAATAGCGCGACGCGCAAAATCAAAATCATCAAAACCACTTATAATGACAATTAGCATATCAGGGT
>NZ_JAKZEQ010000042.1:0-26993 GCF_022549155.1 Lactiplantibacillus sp. ME-2 | reverse complement strand
ATTTAGTCATAGTAAAACCCCCGAGATTGTTGTCCAATCTCGGGGGTTCACTTCATTATACTAAAATAATCGGCTTTTTTTATGGCTGAATTTTGGGTGATTTCACGTCATAATGTTAATTTTAGGTAAGCCTCAACTTGGTTAACTTAGCTTGTCACTGTCCCCTATCAACCGATTTAACCAGCCTTTTTCAAAGTCACAGTTCGGTTACGAAGATTACAAAAGTCCGTATTCTTGTAATCTTTGCATTGCGTTCTTAAAACTCGCGACACTAACAAGTAACACGGAGGCGTTAGACTGGGTTCTGTTGATTGCGAATGACATCGCAGTTAAGATTTTTGTCAGTAACTTATTTAATCGATAATCACAAAATTTATAGGAGTGTCTAATTTGAAAAAACTTGTAAGTACAATCGTAACTACCTCAGCTGCAGCCGCTGGTTTATTATTCGCCGGTGTCCTCAATGCTAACGCCGACTCAACTTACACCGTTAAGAGCGGTGATTCCGTTTGGGCCATCGCACAAAAATTCAACACAACTATCAATCATGTTGAAACGACTAATAACATCAAGGGTCACTACATCTTACCTGGTCAAAAACTATCTATTAAGACGAGTTCAACCAGTTCTGATAACAACACCTCATCAACGACTTCAAACACAACGAGTTCAAGTGCTTCAACGACTAGTTCTAGTTCAACTAGCAACACAACCGCGACGACCACTTCAACGAGTTCAACTGACTCCACGACTTCAAGCTACACTGGTAGCAATTTGAAGAGTTACGTTTTAAGTCAGATGCAATCACGGACTGGTGTCTCAGCTTCGACTTGGAACACGATTATTACGCGTGAATCCAACTGGCAACCATACGTCCGCAACAGTTCTAGTGGTGCCTACGGGTTATTCCAGAACATGCACATCAGCAGTGGTTCTGTTGAAGAACAAGTTAACGCTGCCGTTGCTTTATATGAAGCACAAGGTATGGCTGCTTGGGCCCTTTAATCTAAAACTATTAAGACAAAGTCGGGATTCCTTCCCGACTTTTTTTGTTGCGTTAAATTACTTTCTATAATCAACATCCTTTTAAACTTATAAGAACAATACCGGTATTAACTATTTAATATTGGGAATGTCACGTTAAACATTGTAATTGCCGCTATTTTTGCTAACTGGCTCAACTATCGGTAATTTCAGTAATTATTATATTGCTATTTCTGTCATATTTTTTATATTAGTAGCCGATATATTGTCACCGATACGTCCCGTCACGATAGTCTTCAACTATTCAGTAAAATATTTACTCCCCATAATTTTCTCAGAATCTCGCAATCGCTTCTTAAAATTAGCGACACATGCGAGTAATAAGTCGCCGCTATACTAATTTTTGTTGATCAACAATTATACGACACGCTGATTGCTTACAAAAATGGGAGAGTATAACTTGAAAAAATTATTAACCACAATCTTAACAACATCCGCTGCAACGGTTGGCCTACTATTGGCCGGAACTGTTTCTGCACACGCCGACGCAACTTACACCGTTAAGAAGGCTGACTGTGTCTGGGCAATTTCACAAGAATATAAGACGACGATCGAATCAATCGAAACAGCCAACAACATTCACGGCCATTTAATTTTACCAGGCCAACAATTACGGATTCCAGGGGTGAACGCCCAGGACCTTACTAGTCAAGCACCAGCGACACCGGTCGTTTCAGCGCCAGTTCAGCAGGCACCGGTCACCACACCAACCCAGCCAGCTGAAACACAGGCCGCAACTACGACTCAAACAACACCAGCACAAACTAACGAGACGGTTGCTTCGGCACCAGCAACTACCCCGGCAACTGAAAGCTATTCGGGTGATAACCTACAAAGTTACGTGCTCGGTCAAATGCAAGCACGGACTGGTGTTGACGCCGGAACTTGGAATCACATCATCAATCGTGAATCTAACTGGCAGCCACACGTCGTTAACGGCGCAAGCGGTGCATACGGTTTATTCCAAAACATCCATATTAGTGGTGGTTCCGTTCAACAACAAATCGACGCCGCAGTTAACTTGTACCACGCACAAGGCATGCAAGCCTGGGCCCTCTATTAAATTAAAAAGACACTAAAAAAGGCTGGAATTTTCCAGCCTTTTTTGCCGTTCAACGATTGTTAACAACGCTTCAACTAACCACGATTAACGTGACTTGTGCCACTCGCGACCCCTAATTATGATCCGCGTATATCAATTTGCCGTGTTAATAATCACCAACACAACTTACGTCAAGTGGGCCAAATGGTGCGCATAGCCCAACGCAATCACGATAATTCCCACAATGGCACTCACTTGATAGATTGGGAACAGTGTGGGCCATACCCAGCCGATGCCAACCATGCCGTAACTGGCGATTAATAACAATAGTCCGGTCAGCCAGTTGACTTTCTTCCAGATCACTGGCGAGTTGTACGTCCAGGGTACCCGGATACCCCAGGTCACATTCTGTGGAACATCCATACAAATTCCACCAACCACACTGGAAAGCACGCCGAGTGTAAGCCCGGAATTGGCCGGCTGAAACCATATCGGAACGACTAAAATTAGGATAAGATACCCCAACCACCCCATTGCCAGATGATCCGTCATCGCTATGAAGTCAAACGGCGTCAACGCTAAGCGATTGGTCAGCCATGGGGCCACTAACAAGAATAGAAAAGCGCCGGTCAAGTAAACCAACCCTAACCAAGTAAACTGTTGATTGCCCAATTGCAACGGCTGGCCGATTAGTGAGCGGCCCCACGCATACATGATGATTAACGCGCTCATCGTGCCAACGATTTGTAATCTAACTGGAATCGCTGTTCGTTTTGCCAATTGTGCCATCCCCCTTGTATTGTTAACCTAATTATAGACAGGCGCCAGCTACCTACCACTAATATCCGGTGTTCAGGCACATCATTGCCATTATTTAGGCCCCTATTTCGTTAGTTATCCACTATAATTAAGACTAAACTGATTAGGAGGACGTTCAATGACCACCATGCAATTGATTCATCCACAATGGCTGTTAATAAAATCGGGGCTCAAAACAATTGAAATCCGTTTAAACGATGCAAAACGCCAAGCCTTACAAGTCGGTGACATTGTAAATTTCATCGATCTGACGACTGGCCAGCAGCTCACCACTCAGCTCATCGACATCACGCGTTTCGCTAGTTTTGAATCCTTACTGAGCGAATACACTGCCGTTCAAGTCGGCAGTGCCCCGGGAACGCCGGTAACACAGATGGTTCAAGAAATGCTAACGTTGTATTCCCCTGTCCAAGTTGCACAATCGGGCGTCGTCGCCTTGCAGGTCCGTCCCTTAATCGGACAATAACTGGTTGAGCTGGCGATACTGTGCCAACATCCACTGTTGATAAGTCAACTTAGCTGGCATGGTTTCAGTCACATTCAACACTGGCACCTGATTCTTCTTGGCTAATGACACCATGTTAGTCACTAATTTATCACTAACTTGGCTGTTATTCACAAAGAAGGCGACTTGCCGACTCTTTAATGCCTGCTGCATCTTGTGGATAACTTGCGGTGCTGGGTCAGTGCCCTTCTCAATCGCATTTTCAAAGTCTTGATTAGCAACCTTAAACCCTAAACTGGTCAATGCGTAATCAAAGACGGGCTCACTGACTAACACTTGCCGATTCTTTAACTTGTTAGCCTTCGCTCGTAACTTGGCCTGTTCCTGTTGAATCGGTTTAAGCGTGGCGATGTACTTGCGGGCGTTGGCCTTAAAATACGTGCGATACTGGGGTTGCTTTTTAGCTAACTGATTAGCGAGATAGTTCGCGGTGGCGGGCATCGTTGCACTGTCATACCAGAGATGCTCGTTAGCCCCTTCCTTGCGATGCATCACGTCCTCGCCGACCCGAATCAATTTGGCTCGTTGCGTCGAGTGCACGACCTTGTTCATCCAGCCATCATAGCCGATGCCATTAGCGATGACGAGATCAGCCTGACCAACCGTCTTAGCCACGGTTGGTGTTGGCTCAAAATCATGGGGATCAACGGACGGTTTGTTGATAATTGACGTCACGCTGACGTGCTTGCCACCGACAGCTTTTGCCACACTACCATAAAAATTCGTCGTCGCAACAATGTTGACTTTATGCGATTCAGCAGTCGTTGACTTAGACTGACAGCCCGTTAACAAGCCCCCACCAATAACAAGTCCACCTAGTAATAGCCACAAACGTTTCACAATTGCCACTCCCTTTTTTAAATAGTAATCATTACGTTTTAAAGAATAGCAATAAATGCCATTCTTGTAAATAGTAATATTTACGTTTTACAATTTTATTCGTTAGGAGTTTCTTATGAAAAAAATTCTGATTCCGATTATCACTGTTCTTATTATCGGTACCATTGTTGGTCTCAGCACCCTACACCGCACCCCGCGAGCCACCACAACTACGGTTCACAAATCACGCGTTATCCAACAACCACAACCGATTACCGAAACGACCATTGCTAAACAGCCTGCTTTAAAATACAGCTGCATTATTTATTACGCGATCAAGCACTTAAAGATTCAGCGTTGGCAAGAAGTTAGTGATTTCAGCTTGGGTTGGCAGATCGAAATTTACACTGACCAGGGGCAAACTAAGTATCTGGTTTGGTCTGATAAACACATTAAGGCCGATGCCAAGCAACTCCAGCCGAACTGGTTCACACTCAAAAATGACCAGGTCACTTATGACAGCTTTGGTGTTCATACTTTTAAAAAAGATCTGACTGCCACAGTCAGTATGAGGACCATTCTAGCTCAGATCAAGCGTGACCACGCGACGAAAACCGTTCGCCACATGCCAACTAACCTTGTAATCAAAGATCATCGTTGAACACGCTTTAAGTTAACTTTTCCATTCTCAGGAGGATTGGAAAAGTTAACTTAAAGCGTGTTTTCCGACCCATTTACCGTATTTAGTTAGTGTCTACTAATTGATTTGGAAATGAGGCTTGTTTAATGATTACCAACTGGTTTGATGATGATCCACTATCCAATCGTTACTATCCGTACGATGCCGGCTACCGGTATTACTTTGAACACGAATGGGGTATCCCGGTTCAGCGCGATGAACAATTATTTGAGTTTCTGAGTCTTGGCGGTTTTGCCGCTGGTCTCAACTGGGCCGTCGTGTTCAATAAACGCTCAGCATTCAGCGCAGCATTTGACGCCTGGCAAATTGAGGTGGTGGCAGCGTATCGCCCAGAACAAATCACCGGTCTCCTCAGCAATTCGGCCATCATACGAAACCGTCGTAAAATCGAAGCCGTGATTCACAACGCTCGCCTGATTCAACAAATTCGGACCACACAGTCTTTTAAAGACTATCTCTGGCAACAATTGGGCCATCAACAATTAATTATCCAGCCCCAGTATTATGATGAACTCCCACGCACAACAATTACTGGCGATCGCATCGCACAGCACTTACAACAAGTTGGTTTTAAATTTGTCGGTCCGGTAACGATTAATGCTTGGCTGGTAAACACCGGTTTTATTACGGCACGTCCCGACCAACTGGGCATTATTACGACGACTCCCCGGCCTTCGTCAACGATGCTGCCCCCACGCTCACCGCACCAACTCGGGCATTTTAAACCTTAACCCAGGCTTGTTGCGCTGCTTTAATTGCCGTTCGGCGTATCTAGCGCGAGGCCCGCTGATTTTCCCTGATAATAACGGCTAAAAAGCCAATTAAAGTCCATAATCACAGTCGCTATTTAGCAGTTAAAGGGATATACTTATACCGGCGTCATTTAATTCGAACCAACGCAGTTTTTGCGATTTGAAAGGTGTTTGCGTATGACTTGGTCACATTGGGAGATAACTCCATTTATTACAAGTGTTTTTTTCATCCTAGGCGTGCTGACCCTTTTTTGGGTATCACAAAATTGGATTATCAACTTCTTCAATACTCATCATTGGCGGGTTGACCAATCGCTTATTACCGACTGGTACGGCTTAATCTACATGATGTTATTTGTCTTTGGGATGCAAACTGCCGTTGTGGGCCAGAACGACGCCTGGATTTTCATGAATTTCCAGCTCATCGGGCTAACTTTTTGTGGCTACTTTCTCAATGTACGTGTCCGCTATTACTACTTGTACCCGCTTGTCTTTATCTTTATGGGCTTCAATCACTCCTTGTATTACTGGGAGTCGTGGGGGCACGCCGTCACACTGATCCTCTTCTTTACGGCGCTCGGCCGATTGCGTAAACACGTCCCACTCCAAACGAAACAGGGACAAGTCGCACTTTATTTAGTCACTTGTGCTGGTTTTGGGGCCGTTCTCTGGTGGTTCATGAAGCTTAAGTTCAACTTATCATGGGCAACTTATTGGCAAGAATGGACCTACCTACTCGTCTTTGCTTCCTTGCTCTATATCTACGCCAGCATGTTGTCAGCCAATGCACACCTCAAACAGAATCTGGTCGCATTCGCTAATCACGACGCTCTGACCAAAATCGAAAATTTTGCAGCTTACAAAACAGCCATTAATTATCAGGTTACAAGCAGTCGGAAAAACGGCTCACAATTGACCATGCTGATGTTTGACATCGACCACTTCAAACAAGTCAACGACACTTATGGTCACTTGGCTGGCGACAAAATTCTTCAGCACGTCGCCCAAGTAGCTACGATTGTCTTTCATGCTAATAATCCGCAAATCTCACTATATCGAACCGGTGGCGAGGAATTTAACGTTATCTTCCCCAACTATGATTTAACCGAAGCACTTGCGGTCGCTGAACAACTATTTGCGGCCATCAATCATATCGCTGTACCAGTTAATGATCATCAAATCCAACTGTCGATCTCGATTGGCCTATCAGAATTAGCAGCTGATGACCAATCACCAACGGCCTTTTATCAGCGCGTCGACGCCAATCTATATCATTCTAAAAAGCACGGACGAATGCAAATCACCGCGAAATAAAATAATCATTAATCTTAAAAGGACGGTTCTAACGACTAATTTTAGTCATTGGAACCGTCCTTAATTAAGATTAATTCGCTATAGAAACGCTACGGATATTGGCCATCGCAATACTTGCTGGTGCCGTTAGATAAATCCGGGCTTGATGCCAATCGAGCTTTACCAACTGGCTGGTTGCCGTCTGATAATAGCCAACGGTATCGTTAAAATAATCGACGTTGAGCAATGGTAGTTTTGGTAACGCTGCAATCTGTTTCAACTGGGTCGCCACAGCTCTTTTATCCTGAGCATTTGGATAGTGTTTATGGGCATAGATTGCAGCGTGTTTTTCAATCAAGTCATGATAACCAGTCAACGCCGCGAACGGCGCAAATTGGGCAGCACGGTCTGCTTGGGGCATTGGTAAATGCCTTGAAGTAGGTCGCGAGCACTCTAAAATATCCGCATAGCGACTCGTATCATTAAATAACGCAGTAGTACTGGCTTCCTTTGTCATTAGGCACGATGTCCCCCAATCTGCTCATTACGTTCAATCGTAGTTGAACTCGGTTTTAGATCTGCCAAGCGAATGACGACATTCTTATTCCCGGAACGACGTTGTAATTTCAAAATGGCGCGTTGCAATTGCCCATCGCGTTCACGTTTGCGTTGTGCGTCTCGTTCTTGCGCTTGGGCCACTTCTGGATTTTCAAATAAGTTAGTTTGTTGATACCGAGGTTGGCGCCTAACCTGCTGTTCGTCGACCAAATGGTTCGCCATAACGGTCACACGTCGAACCATCAATTGACGATTAACGACTTGTTGATAAAGCTGTTGATACGCAGCCCCTAGCTCGTGTTGTGAAGCACTCGCCTGCGCTAATGTCACCGTGGTATGGGCGGGCTTTGGTACTTGTCGCCCATAGTAGTCTTCGGTGACCGCACCCTGATAATGCGTGCCAACTGACGAAGCATTAGCATCGTAATCAATACGAATTCCCAACTGATCTGTCACCACGTGGCGAGCAACCAGTTCGAGTGTCAAATTATTCACCATGCCGCGTAACACGGCCTGCCCTTCAGTATAAGTATACGGTCGCATCAACACTTGACTGGCATATATACCATGTTCGCTAGCATGGTAATTTTTGATGTCAGCAATTGTTGCCGACTCATCGCCCCACGCATGATCAATTAACAGTTCCGCGTTTTTACCAAACTCACGATATAATTGTTCTTCATTATGAGAATCCGACAAGGTTCCTAGTGAACAGCGCGCAATGTCACCCATCGTATTGAGCCCCAGGGCTGCCAACCGCTTAGCATAGCCATGACCGACTCGCCAAAAATCAGTCAACGGCTCGTGCGCCCATAAGTATTGCCGATATTGCTGCTCATCCATCTGTGCAATCCGAACACCGTCAGCGTCAGCGGGAATCTTCTTGGCAACAATATCCATCGCCACCTTAGCTAAGTAAAGATTAGCACCAATCCCAGCCGTCGCCGTAATCCCAGTCTCGGCCTGAATCTCGTGAATCATCGTCTTTGCCAGTGCGTGCGGTGAAACCTGAAAAGTACTTAAGTAGTCTGTGACGTCCATGAAGACTTCATCAATCGAGTACACGTGAATGTGTTCTGGCTTAATGAAGCGCAAATAGATATCATAAATCGCAGCACTCTTCTGCATGTAATAACTCATTCGTGGGGGAACGGCCCGATAATCGATACCCAAATTAGCATGCTTGAGGAGCTGATCACGATAAATTGAGCGATGCCGCCGAACCGCCTGATAGGAAGTCTGGCGACCACGGGCGCGATTTAAAGTTGCGACCCGTTGTTCAACTTGAAATAACCGGGGCCGCCCTGGAACACCAAATTGCTTTAGTGCTGGCGAAACCGCCAAACAAATCGTCTTATCAGTGCGACTCGTATCAGCGACAACCAAATTGGCATTCAATGGGTCGAGTTGATGAGCAACGCATTCGACTGAGGCATAGAATGATTTTAAATCAATTGCCATGTATGTTCGCTGTTCCATCAATATAATGACTCCCTTCCAATTAATCGGCACAATCGCAGTCGTTGTTCACCTTAACATTTTGCTGGTAATCCAAAATAAACCTCATGCTGCTGATCGAATTTTAACGATAGCCGCATGTCGCTCGCCCCCATGACACTCACTTTTGGATGAAACCTGACTCAATAATTTGTCGTTAAAAGAACATATGTTCTTTTAACTAATTATAAATTAAAATCAGGTTGAATGCCAGTATCCGTTAACAAATAATTGCAGACTTCAAATTAGACTTAAGCCCCAAAAAGGCACCCGTCCACCAGCACGTACCGTGACCACGAACAGTTGCCTTTTTAATGTCATTTTATGAGTGGCTCTGCGTTTCAGTCGGGACCAACTTCGTAAATTCATGTAGAAAATCTGCTGTCTTCTTACCCGGAAACTTGGTGCTTAATACCAGCCATAATAGCGCTTCTTAACTTGCACAAAAGAGGTTATGCCACACACTGACGCATGTGGCATAACCTCTTTTTGCATATCAGCAATCAATATTTAAAACAATATCTACCGAAATAAAACCTATTGCCCTGCCGTACTTTCCTGCTCCAACTTAATCGTCAACAATTCCGGGTCTTCATTGACTAACGCTTGTAGACGTGAAAATAGCATCAGCAACCAGCCAAACGAAATCGCAAAGGCTTGAATCTCAAATGCCGTCAGCGATGGATACCCAAACCAGCGAAAACCAAAGTTGAGTAGTAATAGCACCACGCCAACGCCGTATGAGAGCCACAGAAAATCTTTCGTCACGGCTGGTAATAGCCACCGCACCCCCACAATCAACAAGACTAACAACGTGACCAAGCCACCAGCAACTAAGTCATGTAACCAGTGAAACGTCAGGTTGTTAGGAAATAGCCCGACCGCCCCGAAATCGACAGCGGTCAACGTCAACAATATCCGCAAGGTTGACGTTCGCCAAGTACGCGGATAAATTCGACTAAGTGAGACAAATAGATAGTCAATCAGAACGACCATCAATAACGCCGAAAAAATCAGTGTCAAGTTGAATTGCCAGGCATTTTCAGCGGCATGCGTCCCTAAAAAGCTTAAATTATGTTGCCACCATCGCCGTTGACCATTGGCGGCCATTGAGATAACACAGCCACTGACAATCACCACCGTTAAAATCGTTGATAACGACCGCGCATTTATCGTCAACGCAGCGCTAATCATGAACGCATCCGCAAAATACGTAAACAAGACCAGTAGCAACATAGATGTAAAGCGATCGAAGATGACATCTGGAAATAATAATTCTAATACCCAGAAAGCCCCGACCAGCGCAAAGGCTAAGATCATAATAAACGCAATCGTAATAACTGGAAAGTTCCGCCAATAAATATGGCGCGAAAATCGATTTTCTGGATCATTACGCGTTTTTAAGAAAAAGCCGACAAATAGCACTGCGCCGGTAACCACACCGGCCACAATCGTCAAACTCCCGATTGATTGCGCACCTGTCAGTGGAACTGGTCGCACTTTTTGAAACCACCAGTACCCGTAACTGGCTAACCCCGATAGGATTGCAACCAACAGCGGCCAGATTATCAAGTATTGCTGCCACTGTGGTTGACGTGGCTTAATCTTCTCTAAGACTAGTGCGTCATTGCGCACCTTTAACTGTAACTGATCATCGCGATCAATCCCGGCTCGTTTTAATGCTGAGACTGGGATTGAAACCCGCACTTGTTGCTCTTGCCCTGCCATGTCCGACTCCTTATACTTTCATTACTCAAAGACCATCTGATTACGATACAGTTCCGCATAGAAGCCGTTTGCCGCTAATAAATCATGGTGGTTCCCCTGTTCAATAATTTGACCATCCTTCAATACAACGATTTTATCGGCATTCAGGATTGTTTTCAAGCGGTGAGCAATGACAAAGCTGGTTCGCCCTTGGATGACGTTGTCCATTGCGGCTTGAATATTGGCTTCCGTCACCGTATCAACGTTCGAAGTCGCTTCATCCAAAATCAGCAACTTGGGATTTGTTAAAATCGTCCGGGCAATTGACATCAACTGCTTTTGACCGGCAGAAAAAATACTCTGTTCGTCGGAAACGCGCGTCTGATAGCCATCTGGCAGGCTCATCACAAAGTCATGAATATTAGCCTGCTTCGCCGCATCGATGACCCGATCCATACTAGCCGTTGGGTCCCCGTAACGAATATTATCCGCAATCGTGCCCGTAAACAACTGGGGTTCCTGTAAGACAATCCCGACATTTTGCCGTAGCACCTGGAGATCAAAGTCTTGAATATTCACCCCATCAAACGTAATCGCACCACTATCAACATCATAGAAGCGATTCAACAAATTCATGACCGTCGTTTTCCCCGAACCAGTTGGGCCAACGAGTGCCACCATCTCACCGCGGTGCACATGGATCGACACGCCATGCAAGATTTCTTTACCTGGTAAGTAACTAAAGCGCACATTATCAATCAGTAATTCATCATGAATCCCGTCGAGCGCTTTACCGTTAGCGGGGCTCACTTCATCCGGTTGATTACGGACTTCATCGACCCGCCGTGCACCAGTAATCGCTAACTGAATCATACTATATAAACTAGTCAATGACATAATTGGCTGGTAGTACTGTTGGGCGTAGTTAACGAACACCACGACCAGCGCCAAAGCTGCTCCAGTCGACATACTCCCATTCAGCGCTAACCATGAGCCAAAGAAGATGACAATTGCCGTGTTAAGCAGTGACATCCCTTGCATCAGTGGATTCAAAATACCTGACCAGATTTGACCCGTCAACGCTGACTGGCGAACCTTACCATTATACTGATGAAAGCCTTTCAAGGAGTCCTGCTGTAAGCCGTTGGTAATCAAGACTTTTTGACCGGTAATTTGTTCATTGATATAACCATTCAGTTGACCGATATCATCCTGTTGTTGGTTCACCGCGACGCCAGCCTTGTGCATGACAAACGCCGCGATAATTAATGCAACCGGCGTAGAAGCCATCGTCACCCACGCCATCGTAGTATTTTGATTAAACATCACAATTAGCAGGCCAACAAACTGAGCCACGGCTAATAAAATTTCTAGCAAGGCTTGATTCATGGCATTAAAAATATTATCTAGGTCGGAGGTGAACCGAGCCAGAATATCCCCGTCACTATGCGTATCAAAGTATTGAACCTTCATCCGTTGCATCTTCCGAAATAGGCCTACCCGCATTGTCCCGGTCGAAAAGGCCGTCACGCGTGCTAAGATCAAGCTCGCAATAAAAATCGTGCTAGCATCACCGACATACAACAAGACGTAGATGATCAGGGTCCGGTTGAACGGTTGCAAGCTTGCTTGTGCCCGAGTCGCTTGATTCGTCCACTGCTGCAAGTACTGCGTCAGCTCCTCCACGGCTCGTCCCAGATAAGTCGGTGCGACCACAATGCACCAAGTCGAAAAGGCAATCAGAATCACACTTAGTAAGAAGCCTAACCAGTAGCGTTTTAAATAGTGCCAGTAATATTTACCAGCATTGCGTAAATCACTCATGTAAGCCCTCCTCCCGTGCTTTTTGCGTTTGGTAAATAGCGCGATAAATCGCACTATCTTGAAGCAATTCGTGGTGAGTCCCCTGGCCCGAAATGCGACCATTATCTAACACTAAGATTTGATCCGCACGAATAATTGAAGCAATTTTTTCGGCAATGACCACGGTCGTCGTTGACTTCAACTCGCGATCCAAAGCTTCTTGAACAAGTTTTTCTGAACGCGCATCGAGTGCCGAAGTCGCATCATCTAAAATCAAGATTTCTGGATTGGCAATTACGCCACGCGTAATCGCTAGTCGCTGCTTCTGACCACCCGAAAAGTTCTGTGACCGTTCTTCCACGGGGGCATCGTACGTCTGTGGCAACCGTTCAATGAATTCCGCAGACTGCGCAATATTAGCCGCCCATTGCATGTGACTAGGCTGGGCGTCCGGCTTAACTTGCCGTAAGTTACCCGCAATCGTGCCAGAAAATAACGTGGACCGTTGTAAGACATAGGCCACCGTGGATCGAAGGGCTTTTTCTGGTAAGGCCCGCACATCAATTCCACCGATGGAGACCGTCCCACTATCCGGATCATACAAGCGCGCAATCAGCTGGGCCAACGTCGTCTTACCAGATCCAGTGGCCCCAACGATCCCCAGCATGGACCCTGCTTTTACCGTAAAGGTCACATCTTTTAGCGTTGGCTGCGCATCTCCCGGATAAGTGAAGGTTACGTGGTCAAAGTGAATATCACCAGCTACGGGCGCCGCGTCGCCATCAACGTAGGTCATACTTGGTTCGGTAGTCATCACTTCGCCGATTCGACCAAGTGAGATGACGGCCCGCGACGCAAAAGTCATGAGAAATCCCCCGTTGATCACGGCAAATAAAATCTGCATTAAATAAGAAATAAAACTCGTAATAGCTGCTAAATAGGCCGGGTGCGTCGTAATCGTTTGACCGACCAAGTAAACGGCGACCCCGACCGCCACGTTGGCCGTCAAAAAGAACGCTGGCATTAGAATAGCGAACCAGTACCCAATTTTAGCTGTCACAGCGGTTAATTCATCGGATGCGGCCGAGAACTTTTTGATCTCGTTTGGTTCTTGAACAAACGATTTAACAACCCGAATCCCCATTAAGTTTTCGCGGGCAACCGTATTAACGTTTTCAATATCTTGTTGCGTTTGTGCAAAGTATTTAGTCATTCGCCGCACCGCAATCAGTGCGACCCCTAAGATTACCGCCATCATGACAACAATGACCCACCACTGCTCAGGCATCGTCATCACAGCGAGAATCAGTGCCCCGATGAATAGTAATGGAATCCGGGTAATTTGCTGAAAGCCAGCCATCACAATCTGTTGGACTTGATTAATATCGTTCGTCATTCGTACCACTAAGTTGGACGGTGAAAATTTTTCCACGTCAGCGTAGGCTAATGACTGGACCTTAGCGTATAGGTCAGCTCGCAAGTCGGTCGCCACACCAAGGGCCACCCGGGCTGCGTATATCGTATTCACGATCCCACCAATGATTCCCAGTACGGCCAAACCAAGCAACATCAGCCCTTCACGGAATACCGTAGCCTGATCATTCTTGATAATGGCTTCCATAAATGACTTGCAATAATCGCGGTTGCCATAACGTCGCAAACACTAAGACGATGACCGACAGCATCGCAATCCAGACGTCTAGTCGATACCGCTTAAAATATGGCATCAAAATCTTCATCAATCGTTCCTCCTCATAATTGTGGTCTCCTGTTTAGGGTACCTGAAATTAACAGTCAGGACAATCAATATATCATATCTTTTGCAAAAACAGATTACGATGATAATAATTCAGTATGTGTGGGAGAAATAATGAATACGATGTGCAGATATAACAGGCCCTTTAAGGCCATTCAACACTCACACACAGTTACAACGGCCGTTACCATAGAATAAGGACCACATTTACATCATGTGATATTTTCCCACATCACTAAATTAATTATTTAGATAACCAACTAATTATCGACAATCTTTTACTGGCAAACTGCTTCCCTGCTATAATCCAACTAAGCTATGGGGGCTAACCGTATCCATGTCATTGCATTTAACCACCACATCGACAGCACTAATCCAATCAGCCAAGACACCGAACGCCTTGTTAGAAAGGAGTACTCGCCATGCGTGTTAACAAAGGTTTGCTTTCAGTTATTGCAGTTACCACAGTCGCTAGCTTAGGAGGACTCACGACAACAGCCACGGCCGCGACTAAGAAGGTCACGACTACTTACAGTTCCCAATCCCATACTTTGATCATTCGGGGCCAAACAAGTCGTCACGCCAAACTCGTCTTAAACTATCAGGGTAAACCGGTCGCAACTTCGACCGTTAAAGCCGGTAAATTCACGATTACTCAGCCGTTTCAAGGTTACGGAACCTTTAAGCTCGTCGACGGCTCACAAGTACTAGCAACCATTCCAGCCAAGCGCTACGCGGCGCCGCGAGTAAGAGTCATCAGTGCTGAACAAACGGCTAAGGGCATCCATTATACGGTTGCCAATGCCAGTCACACGACACTCACGATTACGCAAAATGGTCGTTACCTCAAGACCATTAAAGCAACCCGCCCAAGAACTAACCTTTTCCTTTCGAACGCCCAACTAAAACACGGCAGTCATGGGCTACGTATTACTCAACGCGTCCCGAATAAGAAAACTAGCCCAGCTGTTAAATTACCCGTATTAAAAGCAAACATTAAACAAGTCACTAATTTTTAATCCAGATTACGACTAAATTCAAAAATGGACCGGTAGCGATACGATCAACTACCGGTCCATTTTGACATCCACATCATCGTCAGTTGGCGCATTTACCATCTCGTGCTAATACTATCATCTCACACATGGTCACGCTGCCCACTATGCCACAGTATGTCTAATGACTGTCTGCCATAGCATGATCAACACCAAGCTTCTCGTTTGATGCTACACTAATGATAGCGCCTGACTAACGATCAGAAAGGAAGATTCTAATGACCCTTCAAGCACAACTCATGCAACAACTCACGGCGGCGGAACCGGAAATGATCAAGATTCGTCGCCACTTACACGCCCACCCCGAGATTTCATTTCATGAAGAACAAACTGCAGCTTACATCAAAGCGTTCTATCGTGAACTGGGCGTCTCAACCACCGCTTATGGTGATGGGTACGGCTTCGTCGTCGACATCGATAGCGGTCAACCTGGACCTCAATTAGCATTACGCGCTGATTTTGACGCCCTCGCGATTCAAGAAGACAACCACTTATCATTTAAATCGCAAAACGCCAATGTCATGCACGCCTGTGGTCACGATGGTCATACTGCTTATCTCATGGTACTGGCGAAGACCTTACTCGGGCTGAAAAATCAGCTACGTGGTCGCGTCCGCATTATCCACCAACCCGCTGAAGAAGTGTCACCGGGTGGTGCTAAGGGGATGTTGGCTGCTGGTGTCCTAGACGGCATCGATAACGTCATTGGGCTGCATGTGATGAGTACCATGCCGACGGGCTCGATTGCCTATCACTTAAATGCGACGCAGACCGGGCGGGCTAATTTTACGGTCACCTTCACGGGTAAGGGTGGGCACGCCTCGATGCCCCACCTCTCAAACGATGCAATCGTTGCTGGAAGTTACTTTGTAACCGCCTTACAAACCGTTATTTCCCGTCGGATTGACCCATTTGATACCGGCAGTGTCACCATCGGCTCATTCGACGGCGTCGGTTCCTTCAATGCGATCAAAGCGCAAGTCACCCTCAAGGGCGATGTCCGGATTATGGACGAAACCACGCGCCAGACCATCCGTGACCAGATTACTAAAATTGCGAACGGCGTCGGGGCGACTTTCGGTGTCCAAGTTGCACTTGATTACGATGATAATTATCCAGTACTCATGAATGATGCAACCCTGACACAGCGCGTCATCACTAGTATTCAAGCCGCTCAGATTCCAGAAATCACTAAAATTTTCGACTGTGGCCCCCAAGACCCCTCGGAGGACTTCGCCTATTTTGCACAAGCCAAACCCAGCACCTTTATCTATGCCGGCTGTCAAACAGCTCCGGGTGAGACCCACCCGCACCACAGCCCTGATTTTATGATGAATGAAGACTGTTTACTAATTGCGGCCAAAGCGGTGGGAACGGCAGCGCTGGATTACTTAATGAACGCCTCATCAGATCATTAAACACACTAAAGTGGCTACCTTGAATGTATCCATCCAAGGTAGCCACTTATGATTTATTCAAGCCAATCAGGAATTAACTTGCAGTGAACACCTAATTAATCACGCCGCCACCAGTCACGCCATAAATTTGCGCGGTCACATAGCTCGCGTCGTTAGAAGCTAAAAAGACGTACACTGGTGCCAGTTCTGCGGGTTGTCCCGCTCGTTTGAGCAAGGTGTCTTGGCCAAATTTCGGCAGCGCCTCGATTGGCTGGCCTTGATCTAGTTGTAAGGGCGTCCAGATTGGCCCGGGAGCAACGCCATTGACCCGAATCCCCTTTTCGGCCGCTTCGGCTGCTAAATTAATCGTAAAGTTCTTGATGGCCGCCTTAGTCGCAGCATAATCTAATAGATGACCACTCGGCGCATAGGCTTGAATCGAAGTCGTGGTGACGATGCTACCGCCAGCGGGCATCTTTGGCAAGGCCGCCTGAGCCAACGCAAACATCGCGACGATATTCACTTCGAAGGTCGCACGCACCTGTTCGATCGGCAGCTTAGCCAGTGAAGGTTGTGAAATCTGTTGCCCCGCATTTAGGACAAGGGTGTCGATACCACCAAATTCAGCGATTGTCCGGTCCACGAGGTCGGTCACAACGTCAACATCCTTGAAATCACAAGGTAATAATAACGCTTGACGGCCCGCAGCGCGCACTAGTTCGGCAACCGCCTCAGCATCCGGCTCCTCTCCCGGCAAGTACTGAATCGCAACATCAGCACCTTCCCGCGCAAAAGCAATCGCGGTAGCCCGGCCAATTCCCGAATCACCACCCGTGATCAAAACGCGTCGATTCAACAACTTATCATGTCCTTGGTAACTCTTCTCACCACAATCGGGTTCAGGACGCATCTTAGCTTGTAGTGCGGGCGTCTCCTGATCCTGCTTATCAAAGCCATCTGTCTTATATAAATAGCGTGGGTCACGTAATTCTGGTTGATTCATGAGATTTCCTCCTTCAAAAGAATACCCATAGAATACCGGAATTAGTTTTCGGATGATAGTTAAACGCACACTAAATAATAATAGTTACGATTAGATATTAGGCATAAAAGCTGTCATCGTCTTAACTCACTTAAATTGACGCTGCTTCAAAAAACGATAGGCAATTATTCCAACAACGCCGACCAAAGTGGCCCGTAATAACCAACTGACAGACCACCACGTCACTAACACTTTTATTAACGTCATCCCATCATTAATCGTCATTCGGCTGTTCCTCCGCTAATGTTGCCAATTGACCCAACTTCCGCTGAAAGTCCCGTTGCATGACGGGCTTCACTAGTGGCAACGGTAGCCAGCTCGGCGGTGTAGTCGTAAGGGAGACTTCTTCCTGGACCGCAGTTCGCTCGGCCAATGGCGTCATGGTGAACACAATTTCATATCCCAATTGGCCCCCCTCACTGTGATAAACGACCTGGTCAGCGCCGACTGTAACCTGCAACTGTTCCGGCTGATCAAAAGCCGAACCGGACCGCTGTAACACGTACCCCGTCGCGGTTGGCTTGACCGTGGTAATGGCAGTCGCCCATGCTGGTAAGTTCAGCGGATCTGCTAGCAATGCTCGCACCGTTGCTGGAGTTGCCTGTGTTAATACTTGATTGGTAAATAATGCTGTTGTCATTTTATAACCCCCAATGTTCATCCTGACCCGGTCATCGTTATTACGCCCAACCACTCCAAATCAATAACGGGCCGTTAGATCAAGTGCACATGTATTTAGTTGGTGCTTATAAAATACACGGTGGGGACGCCAACATAAAATCAGAATACTGATAATTTACAGGCGGTCGTTAATTTGTTCTTTAAACAGGTCTTTGAAAACTTGTGACCGTTGGCTGGCAACCTGCGCCGTGGCAGTCTCCCCCGCCGCCATTGCGAGTTGCGCCATCAACTGATAAATATTGGCCAGCATGTAGTGTGAATCGTGTGTAGTCGCAAAGGCCAACCCCTGCGTCAAACGGGCCACCGCCAACTGGGAATCATGTTGTTCATAGGCCACCAACCCAGCAAGATAAAAAACAATGTTGGCATTTTCTTCATATGCACTCGCATCAATGTCAGCGAGTGCCCGGGTGACTAAGGCCGCGACTGGGGCTTGAGGATGGTGGTGCGCCTTAACGACGGCTAACGAAATCAAGGCCAAGCGTGTCAACGTTGTCGGCGGCGAGCTGGGAGCAACCATACCAATTGCCAGCCGTAAATTTTGTTGTGCAGCATCCGATGTGCGATCAACCTGCCAACAGGCGACACCCAGATAATAATAGTAAGCCTGAGTCTGCTCATCCGTTTGAACATGTTCCAAAGTGGTTGGCTGTAATAGCCAATCCTTCAATTGCTGATACTGATGGGCATTGCACATCTGCCGAACGCGGTCATTAAACGCTTGCTCGGCACTGATCTCAAAATCGTCGGCTAGGCTCAACGTACTAACCGCGACCCCTAATCGCTGACACAGCGCCAGTAATAGCCGGGCATTCGGCACGTAGCGATCATTTTCAATTGCTGACAGCATCGATTGTGCACAAATTCCCCGGGCAGCTTGCTTTTGATTGAGTTGCTTGGCTTTGCGTGCCTGCTTTAACGCAGTTCCCAATGTCATGACCATTCCCCCCTAGATAGCTTTTGCTAATGAGTGTACTAAATTTCCCATATTAAGGCACTTAAAAAATACCATTCAATGCTGTTTTATCAGTCAGCAATCGAATGGTATTTTGAAATTGGTTATTTAATTGACATGCCGTTCTCGAACTTGATACCAAATAATCCCGGCCACACCGAAGACAATTGGTCCAACTAGCATCCAAATCGTATTTTGAATCTGCCCAGTTTCCAAGATTGGCTGGATCAACGTGAAAACATTCGCACCTAAGACGACAATGAACACGACCCAACTAATAATTTTCGTCCAAGTCAATGACTTGTACACTTCAAAAGGCTTAACAATGTTCTGGTTTTCCTTAAACTTCGGAAACGCGTATAGCAAGAAGAGGTATGGTAACGTCATCGAAACGTTCGCCATCAAGGTCAACACATTGTAAAAGGCTGACGCGTCTGCCGTTGCAAAGGACGCCACCAAAATGATCACAATCACGATGGCACATTGAACCATCATGGCATAACTTGGCATACCAGCTTTGTTGAGCTTCGTAAATTTCTTCGGCCACAGTTCCTTAGGTGTTCCCAAGATAAGCGTCTTCAATGGTGAATAAGTTAAGGTGAAGAAGGCCCCACTGTAAGCGAGGAACATCCCTAAGCCGGTGTACCGTGCAAACCACAGTCCCATTGTCTTAGCGGCCGCTGTACTCAAACCAAGCGCTTGCCCTAAAACATAGCCCAAGTTTTGCATCATGACGTAACTAATATTACCGAGGTTAGTCGTTGGATTCGACAAAACGGCTTGCCAGTTCGTACTAATCCCCCAGCAGAAGATTCCCAGGCCATAGCCTAAGGTAATAACGATGGCAGAAATAATAATTCCGCGTGGGAAGGTCTTTTCGGGGTTCTTGGTCTTATCAACCATCCCACCGAGAACTTCTAGCCCACCGTAAGCAAAAATGGCGAAAACGGCAAACCCGAGTAACCCGACTGGATGCTGATAACTTGGATTTGGTGACGTCATCACATGTTGTAACGGTTGTGCGAATTGTCCGTGATTCAAGGCTAAAACGACCCCCGAAACCACTAACAGGATTGCAGTCAAACTAGTCACCGCCAGGCCGCCTAAACTCGTGACCCGCACAATGCCTTTCATCCCTTTGATGGAAACGAACGTCACTAGCACCATCCATAGACAGGACAAAATCCCAATCATCTGCGTCGCATTCAGACCAAACATCGCAAAGCGCTGCGTTTGATCGCTCCCAAAGAAGATGGTCGTAAACGGAATCCAGACTTTAGCTGACGTTGAGACTAACCAAATAATGTACGACGCAAACCACATGAACGTGCCCACGAACGCAAATTTCGCATTCACACTCACTTCCAGCCACTTGTACATCCCGCTACTATCAGACTTAACCGCTGCCCCGAACTCCGCCATCATTAGCGCGAACGGGATGAAGAACAGTACGGCTGCGACTAGGTAAAATAGAATCGAGCTGTAACCCATTAAATAATAGGCCACCGTACTATTGGCAAATCCGAAAACGGTCGTAAAGATCATCATGACTAGCGCCATCAATGTAATCTTTTCATTATCTTTTGTTGCCATTATTGCACTCCCTCACTTACTCCTTTAATACTTTTGTAAAGCTATTCCAATTTAAGATTACCGAACGAAGGCAATAAAGCGCTTTAGTTTTCCTAACAATATTATGATTTTTTCATGTGATAGTCAGCGCAATTATTCATCTAAACAATTGCCGCAACAGTTATTGACAAAAACTATTTCATAACGGAAACGTTCATTTAATAACATAGTAACTTCTCTTTAACATAGCTGACACATAATTGGCGTATTCTACACTTATCAGCTTAGGGAAAATATAAAACGGGGTTATACATATCATGAAAAATTTTAACTTTAAAACCATGTTGCTATTAGTTTTGGCTAGTTGTGTCTTCGGGGTCGTCGTTAACGTGACTACTAGTCTTGGACCACAAACCACAATCACCGCCCAGGCCTCCAAGAAGCTTAGCCAAGCCCAGCAAATTGCCAAGATCAACGCCAAGCTTTCGAAAGCCAACCGCGCTGCCAAAAATTGGATCGCCTATCGTGAATCTGGATACAGTTATACGGCTCGTAATGGCCGCTGCTACGGTCGCTATCAATTGTTGCGCTCATACTTACACGGCAACTTGTCACCCGTCAATCAGGAAAAACGTGCTAATACCTACGTCGCCTCGCGCTACGGCTCCTGGGTCAAGGCCAAACGGTTCTGGCAACATCATCACTGGTACTAACCCAATTTTTCTATTGGATCACACTAAAAAGACGACTAATTACTAAGATTGTGAATCTTTGTAATTAGTCGTCTTTTTGTAGGCAGTAATATCAAATAGCATGAGGACTATAGTTCACCGTCATTTAACACTTGGTTACAACAGGTATGCCGTGATTGCCGCACCTTTTCTAAACGATATTGTGAAAAATATAATTAATTAGCCAAAAAGTATTGCAAATTGTAATTATTACGACTATAATTTGATTCGTAAATTAGTAATGATAGCGATTACAATATAAAAAGAGGTTATTAATATGACTGAACGTAATTTTGATTTCTTAATGCCTAGCGTTAACTTTTTCGGTCCTGGTGTCATTAGTAAAATCGGCGAGCGTGCCAAAACTCTTGGTATGCACAAGCCAGTCATCGTCACCGACAAATTTCTTGAAAGTCTGCCAGACGGCGCCGTTGCTCAGGTGCGGCGGTCACTGGATGCTGCCGGGATTGACTACGTAATTTATAATCAAGTTGAACCCAACCCTAAAATTCATAACATTCAAGCTGTTAAAGCCTTATATCAAGCCAATCAAGCGGACTCCCTGATTACTATTGGCGGTGGTTCTGCCCCAGTCGTATCAACGGCAAAGTCGACCCCGTAACCATGCGTCAACTTCTTGATTGCTTCAACTGGATCTTCTTCCTTACTGTTAATGACATGAGTAGCACCTAATTCTTTGGCGAGTTCTAGCCGTGAATCAACAATGTCGACCGCAATCACTTTGGTACAGCCGGAAATCTTACCAGCCATCATTGCCGCTAAACCAACCGCACCAGTCCCAAAGACTGCAATTGTTTGTCCTGGGCGCGGCTGTAAACTGTTCAAAACAGTGCCACTCCCGGTGACGTAGCCACAGCCTAAAGGTCCCAAGCGACGTAAATCTAGTTCTTTTGGTACTTTAACCGCATTACGTTGGTCAACTACCGTATGAGTCGTGAAGGAAGATTGGTCGAACATATCACTGATATGGTGCCCGTTTTCTTGGAAATGGTCGGAACCATCGGGACGAGTCCCACTCAAGTTATAGTCGGCATAATTCCGACATTTAGTTGGCATGCCTTTCAGACAGTTATCACATGTTCCGTCAGCGTAAAATGATAGAATAACATGGTCGCCCACTTCAAAATTAGTTACTTCTGAACCGACCTTTTCGACGATTCCAGAACCTTCGTGTCCTAAAATTACTGGATAACCTAACGATGCATCACCCCGCCGAATTGCTTCATCAGAATGGCAAATTCCAGTCGCAACCATTTTGATTTGTAAATCAGTTGCTTTCATTTCAGCTAATTCAATATCATCTTTAATGACAAATGGATCGTTTACTTTATCAACCACTGCTGCTTTAATTTTCATGTTCAAACCCTCGTTTCAAATAGTATGTAAACCGCTTACAATTAATATTGTTACACAGTACACAATTTGATTCAAGCGCTTACAAAAGTATCTAATACCACACTTATCTCCGTTAAATGGGCATTCTTCTAATTTTACACTAACGATATGATACTTAATTAGTGTAAATCTAATACTCTTTTTTTACTGATTGTGAGGAATTTATAGCCAGTTTTCTTCCTTAAATTGTCGACTCAAAAAAGCGGGTGTCTAACGCCAGCTCAACAACGTGAACTGGCGTTAGACACCCGCATATTTTGTACCATTAACACACATTTCTGCTTGTTTAACAAGCCCGATTTCATCCGACGCTATCTGCTCATCGTCTACGCAGGTTGGGCGTTCGAACTGATCTTAGCTTTATTTAGCAATACCGAACTCGTGACTACGGACAATGAACTAAAGGCCATTGCTAATCCGGCCAATTCGGGGCTAAGCGTCAGCCCAATGGCAAAGAAGAGGCCCGCCGCGACTGGAATCCCGAGCACGTTGTACACGAAAGCCCAGAACAGATTAAGTTTGATACGGTTAAACGTCTTCTTACTCAATGCCAACGCCCGGTCAACATCACGCAGATCGTTCTTAACAAGCACGATGCCACCAGCATCGATTGCAATATCAGTTCCGGAACCCATGGCAATCCCAACATCCGCCGTCGTCAACGCGGGGGCGTCATTAATACCATCGCCGACAAAGGCCACCTTGCCAGCCTTCTGGAACGCGTGAACGTGCTCAGCCTTATCACCTGGCAGCACATCAGCAATCACTTCATCAATACCGACTTGATCCGCCACAGCTTGTGCGACCCGTTCGTTATCGCCGGTTAACATGACCGTCTTCAAGCCACGTGCTTTCAAACTCGCAATGGCTACCTCAGACGTCGATCTGGCGACGTCTTGAATGGCAATCAATCCAATGATTTCGTGATTTAAGCCCACGTACACGACCGTTTTCGCCGCGTCCTGAAGCTCAGTGGCTTGGCGTTGTAATTCAGCAC
Source organism: Lactiplantibacillus sp. ME-2 (assembly GCF_022549155.1). Taxonomy (NCBI): domain Bacteria; kingdom Bacillati; phylum Bacillota; class Bacilli; order Lactobacillales; family Lactobacillaceae; genus Lactiplantibacillus; species Lactiplantibacillus sp. ME-2. The sequence continues at coordinate 2,852 of NZ_JAKZEQ010000042.1, read as the reverse complement.
TAATCGGCTCATCAGTTAATAATTTATGATTACCGACCACCGCTAATTGGCCCTCAACTTGAGCAGTCACACCTTTACCCTCGATGGCTTGGAAGTTCGTGGCGGTTGGTGCTTGAATACCACGGGCCGTGCCGCGTTTTAATATTGCCGCAGCTAAAGGATGTTCCGAAGCCGCCTCTAAGCTAGTGGCAACGCGCAGTACTTGGGCTTCGTCGCCGATAACATCGGTCACTTGTGGGTGACCAACCGTAATCGTTCCCGTCTTATCAAAGATCACCGTTTTAACGTCATTGACAGCTTCCAAGACCTCACCATTTTTAATCAGGATCCCCATCTTGGCACCACGGCCGGTACCGACCATTAGTGCGGTCGGCGTAGCTAAACCTAGCGCACACGGGCAGGCAATCACGACCACAGCGACCGCAAAAATCAAGGCATTCGCGAGACTAGCATTCAAGAAAACATACCAGGTCAAGAAGGTAACGATAGCAATAATTAGCACAATCGGCACAAAGATATCAGAAACTTTATCGGTCAGCTTTTGAATCGGTGCGTGACTGTTTTGTGCTTTTTTAACGAGCTCAACGATTTGAGCCAGCATTGTCTGGTCACCGACCTTGCTAGCTTTGAACTGAAAGGTCCCATTACTATTAATCGTTGAACCAATGACAGCGTCCGCCACCGTTTTTTGAACCGGCATACTTTCTCCCGTCACCATTGACTCATCAACCGTTGAGCGGCCAGTTGTAATTACACCATCAACGGGAATTTTTTCCCCTGGCTTGACCCGAATAATGTCGCCGACCACTACTTGATCCAACGGCACTTTTACAAATTCTTGATCGCGTAACACTTCCGCTTCCTTGGCTTGTAAGCCCACTAGCTTTGCGACCGCGCTGGACGCGTTGTGTCGCATCCGTTCTTCAAAGACTTGGCCGAGCAAAACGAAAGTGGTCACAAGTGCGGCACTTTCAAAGAAGACTGCTTGCCCCGTTACCATTGCATATAAGCTGTAAAAATAAGCCGTCGCGGTGCCAATCGCCACCAAAGTATCCATATTGGTATGGTGCTTAGTAAAGGACGCCCACGCACTTTGCAAGAACGGCCGAGCCGAAACAGCCATAATGATGGTCGTCAGAACCAACTGCGTCCAATCACCACCCGGCAGCATCCAGCCAAAGGGCATCAAAATCATATTAGCCAGTAGTGGCAGGGAAAATATTAATGAAATCCAAAACCGTTTCGTCGTGCTCATCACGCAATCACCACCTTGCCACTCACCATGTCCATCCCACAACTAAAGTGAAATTCACCGGCTCGATCAGTTGGTATCGTCACCGTTTGCGGTTGGTCAAGGGGTAACTCAGTCGCAAAGTGCAAGTCGGTTGAATGTACTTGCGCTAAGCACCCCTGCGTACTCGTGCGCGTAAATGTTAATTGGGCCGGTACACCTTGTTGTAACGCTACTTCTGCTGGATCATAATGGCCGTCTACTGTAATATTGATTTGTTGTCGTGCGCTCATTTGATTTTCCTCCCACTATTTAATGATTAATTTCCCATGAAACATGTCCATCCCACAGGCCCATTGATATTCACCAGACTTACTCGTATCAATCGTAATTGCTTCAACTTGATTTTGTGGCAATTCCTGATTGATACCAAAATCACTGAACACCACGTGGTCCAGACAACCAGAGGCATCTTTGCGCGTAAAATTAAGTACCGCCGGAACCCCTTTTTTCAACACGATTTGTTCTGGCGAATAGCCACCCTTAACCTCCACATCAACCTGCTGTAGATCATCAACTGCACTCGCGGTGACCGTTGTCGTAGCATGCTTCCCGAAGAACCACCACAGAATAAACCCAATTGCTAACCCACCAATTAATAAGACTAATACTTTAATCATCATTTTATTCGTCCCTTTCTCATTATCGTTTACACTTGTAATCTATATGTGTATATTAATCCCTTCGTTTACAATCGTCAACGATAAATGTTATTTTTAGGCATAACCCTTAATTTTTTAAACGCCCCACCCAGTTGCTACTATCATATGTCTGACATTTAGTGTCACTACGAAAAGTGCCGCGTGTGTTCCTTTGCTCAGTTATTAGTCGCCATTTTGACCGGTCAACTGACCGCATCAAAAGTACCAACGACGATACCATAAAAGGCAATCACTACCGTTTAATAAGAAACGTCAGTGATTGCCTATATTAATCATTCAAAACTAGCTGTCCCTCAAAGGAACATTAACCCCGTCAATCCCGGTTCCTAAAGATCCGCAACTCACAACGGGTATCATCTCACAACTGTTAATCGCGGGACTTAATCTTCAGCCAACCTAAAATTGAACTCAATGCTAATCCAATCATCCCCAAGAGTGATAATTGCGTATTCTGCTCGTCTGTCTGGGGAAGGGTCGTCATCCGATGGTGCTTAGTGGTACGTTTTGATACCGCCTGTGCACTAACCCAACCAATACCTGAAACGGACGCAGCTGTTTTCTGCTGATTCGTCTGCACAACGCTTTGATCTGACTCTGCTTGTGATGGCTGTGACGTCCGTGATTGTTCAGCCTGATTACGACTCAAATTGGCTTGATCACTTAATCCATCTGGTTGCTCAGAATCAGCTGGCTGACTCGGTTTTTGCAGTTCCCCTGGTTTTTCGGATTGACCCGGTTCTTCTGGTTGACTTTGTTGCTCAGGGTGCCCCGATTCTTCCGGTTGACTTGGTTGCTCAGGGTGCCCCGGTTCTTCCGGTTGACTTGGTTGCTCAGGGTGCCCCGGTTCTTCCGGTTGACTTGGTTGCTCAGGATGCCCCGGTTCTTCCGGTTGACTTGGT
>NZ_JAKZEQ010000041.1:0-27324 GCF_022549155.1 Lactiplantibacillus sp. ME-2 | reverse complement strand
GATTCTATCGCACTGAAGTGCGTAATTATAGCCGGTTTGTTATTGGGTGCTTACGCTTTAATTTGCAACTACTTCTTAAAACTCGACATCAAAACACCACCATCAGCAAGCTTTCAACAAGTCGTTAATAGTGGTGTTCTATGGTTATTACATTAATGATTTAACTTAAGCTTCGACCGTTTTGCCAGCAGCTTCTTTAGCAGCAAAGGTCTTTTCTTCCTTAACCTTATCACGATCTAAGGCCTTGAAGAAGAAGTAGTAGATAGCACCATCAAGCACAATATTAACGATTTGTAATACTGCACCTGAGATGTGCATCGTTGCTAAGTAACCAGAGATAATTGGCGGCGTGGTCCAAGGAACCATGACCCCAACGGTCTTCGCAACTAAGCCAGTCGACATTGCAAAGTATGTCGTCGTTACGTTAACCAACGGTGCAGCAATAAACGGAATGGCCATTCGGTAGTTCATAACGATTGGTAACCCGAAGACAATCGGTTCATTGATGTTGAAAATGGCAGGACCAATAATCAACTTACCTAACGTCTTGAATTCTGCACTCCGTGAAACAAAGGCAATCATGAAAGCTAATCCTAAGGTTGCACCAGAACCACCCATGTGAACGAAATTATCAAAGAATTGTTGTGTAACAACGTTTGGTAAAGCCTTGCCAGCTTTCAAAGCAGCCGCATTTTGTGACATCGCAGCCAACCAGATTGGTTGCATGACCCCAGAAACCACGTTGGCACCATGAATCCCGAAAATCCAAAGAATACATACAACGAATTCAGCAACCAAGGCCCCTGGTAACGTGTTACTCAACAAGCCTAATGGTTTAGCCAAGACGAATGAAATCACGTTAGGAATACTCTGCATTGGTGATGCTTCAACAGCCAACCGCAGTAACCACATCAAGAATAAGATGACGAAACCGGGTACTAAGGCTGCAAACGAGTTGCTAACTGCCGGTGGCACGCTATCAGGCATCTTAATCGTCCAATTGCGATGCACCATGAAAACGTAAAAATCAGTAATAAACAACCCAATCAGTAGCGCCGTGAATAACCCCGCCGAATCAAGTTGGGTTAATGGTACCCACAGTGCTCCTGCCTTATCGGTGTTTAATGGAATCATTAAGAACCAAGCGCCTAACGAAACAATTGAGGCAGAGATTGGATCGACTTTATAACTCTTTGCCAAGTTATAAGAAATCCCAATAACCGCAATCAAGCCCATGATATGGAACGAGGCGTTAGTTGGATATTGGACAATCGTTGCCCAATTCGAACCAAAGGTATTGGCCATAAAGGTCTGATAACCCTTGATAGGGAATTGCGCAATGATCATGAAGACCGACCCGATAATAATCATTGGCACTGCCAGTGTCATCCCATCACGTAAGGCAATTAAGTGACGAGAACCAGCAATTTTACCAAAGAAAGGGACAAGTCGGTCATTAACAAAGCTCGACTTGTTATTGTTTTCGCTCATGTCGTGACCCCCTAAAATAATTTGTTGTGCATATTCATTTAACGAACATTCTCAAACAATCAGAATAATTTAAGTAAGCTAACGGTCAATCAGTAGTTAACCGTTTACATAAAACTGAGTTCGTCCGTTACAAAGTAGTCCTGTCATCTGACATTTGTACCCATGAATACGTTTCCTACAAAACTCATTATACCTGTCATTCTCAAAATGTATACCCTTTCACTCTAAAATGGGTGTTGTTCCATTCATCGGAATTTGTTCCTTTTTTAGAACATGTTCCAAAGATTGGTTTGAATTACCTTTACGTTAATGGCTGAATAATCATAGCTAATTGTTCCAGATAATAAACGACGGGCAACTGGGACAAGGTGCTACCACCACTGATTGCTTGAACTTCCGGGGTATCGTAAGTTAACACCACGTCCGCAATCCCAGCTAACGTCGAATGACTGCTAGCGGTAATAGCGACCACCTTCGCGCCACTCTGCCGATAATAAACGCTTTGTTCAATAATATCTTCAGACTCTCCAGATACTGAAAGTGCGAAAAAGACGGTATCCGATAAATCCTGTTGCTGAACCGGATTGGGCTGACTCGTATCACTAATCATCAAGCTATATAAACCAAAGTTAGCAAATAAATGGCTGCCATATGCGGCCAGGCCGGCACTCGTCCCTGACCCAATCAGTACGACCATTCGGGCTTGATGAACCAGTTCTGCGACCCGATGAAGTTTAGCCGTGATATCAGGTAAGTTCATGCGGTCAAAAAACGTCCGCATCGGTACAACTGTCTGAGCTAACGGTTGTGTGGCATCTTGCCGTAACTGTTCTTTTAATGTGAACTTAAATTCTGCATAGCCATCATAGCCCATGTGCTTTAGAAAACGCAAAATAGTCGTTGCTGAGACGTGACTATGGTCGGCCAATTGTCGAATCGTCATAGTACTTACTTCAGCGGGATGACCCACAATATACTTATAAATTTCAATTTCCAAGCGGTTTAACTGCTGGACCTGATCGTACGAAAACATTGACTCACCCCGTCACTATTGATTAATTGGTCTATCATTAAATTAATATGACCATTAGAATTTATGGGAACAAATTCCGCTTATTGATCGCCCCACCGCCCATCGATCTGCGGTTTGATCTCAAGATCCTGCATTTCCAAAGCACAAGTTGCTACTGCGTCAGTTAATTTAGCCGTAAATTCGGCCGTTTTATAGGGCGAATCAACGGACCATGTCTTAAAGTTGGGCGTTCGATTAATACGTCCTAACGCCGCAATCGCTGGTACTTCCTTCGGATCAACGGCAGGAGCCGACTTCTTTACATTGATGTTGTAACCATAATGACCACTGTGATACAGTGCCTGCATGGCGTCACGAAAAAGTCCCATGTCACTCACTTACCTTCCATTTTCATAGTCCAATTTTAGCATAAGTCCGGTGACGCTTTCATTTAGTTCACACAAATCCATAAAAATAAGTCAAAATATCGGAAAAGCGTCATAATTATTCGCTATAATTAGACATAAACCAGGATTATTGAGAGGAGCATAACATTGAAAAACACGATTTTAATTGTTGAGGATGAAGGCAGCCTATCTGGCTACTTGACCAAAGAACTACAATTTGAGGATTTCAACGTTTTGGTAGCGGCTGACGGTTTGGCAGCTATGGAAACCTACCAAGCGCATCAAAACGAGTTGCTCCTCATCCTGCTAGACTGGATGTTGCCAAAACTTGACGGTATGGAAGTTCTTCGCCGTATTCGCAAACACGATCAAGTACCAGTCATTATTATGACCGCTAGAGATTATGTCGGTGATAAAGTTGCCGGGTTAGACAATGGTGCCGACGACTATATCACCAAACCATTTGAAATCGAAGAATTATTGGCCCGAATCCGGGTTATCCAACGACGCATTGAAAATCAAGTTGAACCCAATCAAGTCTACCAACTAGATGATATCCAGCTAGATACCAAAGCCCACCGCGTTACTAACGGGCAGGAAGAAGTTACCTTAACTCACCGTGAATACGATCTACTACAATTCTTCCTCGCCCATCCCGACGAAGTCTTCACCCGTGATGATTTACTTGATCAAGTCTGGGGTGCCGACTTTCTCGGGCAGCAAAATGTCGTTGATGTTTATGTTGGCTATTTGCGCAACAAAATCACGACGCCTGGTGCAACACCACTCATTCAAACAGTGCGCGGCGTCGGGTATAAACTAAGGGAGCCGATGTCTGATGCCCAAAAATAACACCACCCCGACCTATGAACAGCTGATCGATAAAGCCATCCGCCGACTAATGCTGACAATTACGTTGTTGGTTAGCTTGATCACCCTTCTGATGGTCGGCACTCAGCAAACGATCAATACGACTAGGGAAGCCCGTGACTTGATGAGCAGTCTTAACCAGGCGAATATCAAAGACGTCCCCAGTTTTATTCAATGGAACAATACGACGACACGCAATACGAAACAACCGGCATTTATCCGGGTAACCACCAAGAAAGCAACCTTGACGACCGCCACTAAAACGAAACAGACGATCATCACTACCCCATCGTCCAAATCATTTTTCACCAAGCAACAAACTAAGCTAGTAGGGCCGTTAGTCTACGTTCGCGGATTTGGTTTCTTCTTATCTTATAGTGAAAAAGATGGGCATAACACTTACCAACTATGGGTCAGCTTAAGGCGATTGTTCAACAGTCTGATTATTTTGATTCTGCTCATGCTGGCTGTCACTTGTGCCGCCTTGGCACTGGGGACTTGGTGGGCCCATCGTTTAGCACTGCGACTGAGTGACCCAACCATTAAACTGTTACACGCAACCAAGTACACATCGAACAATCCGGATAGCGACCAGCCCACCTTAGACGTGCCTGCTAGCCCCCGCGAGATCAACGACCTCGGTCGGGCCTTTAATGAACTGTTAGTCACGCAAAATCAACGACTGCAGCATGAGCGTCAATTTATTTCTGATGCTTCGCACGAACTGCGAACCCCGATTGCTGCGATTCGCGGTAATCTCAGTCTAATCAAGCGGCGGGGTGACGCCCACCCCGAAGTGATTCCAGAATCATTACAGTTTATTGATGAAGAATCACTAAGAATGCAACATCTGATTGAGAACCTACTTCACCTTTCACGAGCTGATCGCGCTAAGCTAGTCTTAGCTGACCAAGACCTATCACTATTAATGTTGTCACTGGCTGAACATTACCAGCCATCAATTGATCAACCATTGACGCTCGCAATTGATCCGAACATCCACGTTCAAGGTAATGCGGAAATGTTACAACAAATCGTTGTGGGCTTACTCGATAATGCCCATAAATACTCGCCACATGATCAACCGATTACCTTGAGTTTGCACCAGACTGCTCAAGCAGTCGAACTAGCTGTAGCCGACCATGGTGAGGGAATTCCAGACGATCAAAAACAGGCTGTCTTTCAGCGTTTTTACCGTGTTGACCAATCTCGGTCACAAGCAATTGAAGGCAGTGGCCTGGGCTTAGCAATCGTTCAACAGTTAGTCACATTGAATCAGGCCACCATCAAAATCACCGACAACCAGCCATCCGGGAGTGTCTTTACGGTCAGCTGGCCAATTTCAAAATAGTACTACCAAGCTAGTTTTAGGTCGCCTCATGCACCTAAAGCTGGCTTTTTTAAGGCGATTCAGCACTTGTTGTCACCCTATTTATCAGTATCTAAGTCTGAATCTAAGAATTTCTTAGATAAAGTTTATGGAAAGTCGATAGTTCCCACGGCGATATGCCGGTAAACTATAGTCATTCAATTAAACAAACCAACTTTAAAAATTAACTCATAAAAACAGAATGACTCACAACAACTAAGGAGCTATGTAGATATGTTATTAGATACTGATCCAAAAATTAAAAATATCACCGCCGTTCAATTGGTTAAGGTGACCTACCCACTGGTGATTGCGAAAACTGAAGAGGGCGAATTCGTTAAAGTCAAACTTAGTGATGAACAACTACAAGATCCATTATTCTGGGACACGTTAAAAAACATCCGCCGTTCGCAATTATGGGTCCCACTTGGTCGTCACTTCCATCAACTACTCTCTAACGACTGGCTAATGCCAGCTGCCCAATAATCATTCATTAATAATAACAACTAAAAGGAGTTCGATTATTATGAAAAACACATTCAAAAAACTAACCCTTACTTTAATGGCTGCCGGAACCCTCTTTGCGACTTCCATTTCCGCCTCTGCTGACACGACGACAACAAATCCTGAAGTGACATCCACCACACTCGTCAACAAGGTTACTCGTGATACTAAACTCGCAACGGGTACCACGACCCACCAGCCGAAACATGATTTAACACCACAGCCAACTAAGCTTGTCGTTAAATCCACCCAAAATCAAGTGTTAGCAACCATTGATGCCAGTAGCCAGAGTATCACTAAGATGAAGTATCTCACTAACGCAAAGTAGTACTGCCACCCTTAATTTCCGCCCCGTCACTTAAACCCTTAAAGGAGGCCCCGCGATGAGTCAGCTGACTAAGGCCATTACCCGCCAATTACAACGTCAATATGCCGAACCAGTTCTGAAAGATCTAAATGGCAACTGGTATACCGGGGCCGATGTTTTAGAAGACCTCGCACTGTGTGAAACTAGTCTGCAACAACAGAACGTGCATGCCGGACAAGCCATTCTACTGAGCCCCGCACAAGTCGTAACGATTCCGGGATTGTTGCTCGCCAGCTGGCAATTGGGACTGACGGTCACCCTGACACCGCCTAGCCGCCAATTACCCGAGCTGGCGCCTCAAATCTACGCCGCCATGGTTTATTCCCCTAGTCAAACGAACCAGTTAGCAACCAAATTAGATCCCCATGAAATCAGCGTTTTAACGCTAATTCTCAATACGGCGCCTAATTTTGCTTACTTGGTTCACGACCACGCCCAACCGTTGACACGCCGCAGCCAACCGGACCTGATTCTACCAGCCAGTCAACTCCAGTTCACCCAGCCTCAGCTACTTAAGATGGCTGAGCACGGTCAAACTAGCGCACACGTTCACGATTTATATAACCTTGAAGCCGGGTTGCTCCCCTGCCTCACGGACCTCATCACTGCGACTCCGTTTACCATCATACCAACTAAGCAAGACTGGCCATCCAAAGTCGGTTAATCGCCAATTACTGGTGCGTATTAGCACTCGGCGCTTTGAATCGGTATCTTGCATTGCCGCTGTTCCCAAAACACAAAATGAGCTTTCCAGGAATTCTTTGCAATCCCTGGAAAGCTCATTTTAATGTTTGATTATTTAACCAGACCGACAGTCTGTAAAATAAGGTAAATGTTTAAGATGATTAGAATCACCGTCACGATCCAAGCCGTCCACTTGACCCAGACACGGTTGATGAAGTTCCCCATCAGCGCCCGATTACTCGTGAACATGACTAGCGGAATCATGGCAAATGGTAACGCGATACTCAGGAAGACTTGCGACATCGTCAGCAGATCTTCAATTTTCGCTTCATTGCCATGATAATAAATCGCAAAAGCCAACACTGGTGTAACCGAGATTAACCGAGTTAATAACCGTTGTGCCCAAAGTGGCATCTTCAAACGGATAAACCCTTCCATGATGATCTGACCAGATAACGTCCCCGTAATCGTAGAACTTTGACCAGAAGACAACAGCGCAATGGCAAAGAGCATACTGAGTAACGGGCTCGCAATCGAGCCAACGACCTTACTATCGCCAAGTGCATTGTACAAGTCAACGAACCGGCCAAGATCCCCTTTAGTTCCAAAGAACAGTGCGGCGCCAAGAATTAATAGCAAACTATTAACAACGAACGCGACTGACAATTGAATATTGGAGTCGATTGTCGTGAACTTAACAGCCTTGGCAACTTCTTTTTCGTCACTCCGGTCAACTTGACGTGTTTGTGAGATTGATGATCCCAAGTACAAGTTATGCGGCATAACGGTTGCCCCAACAATTCCGAGTGCTAGGAATAGCATTGAACGGTTGCTGACAATCCGACTAGTTGGGACATACCCTTTTAACATTTCTGGAATATTAGGTTGTGAAATAATAACTTCATACAGGAAGACGAAGAGAATCACGGCAACCAGCGTTGCCACAATTGCTTCGATTTTCCGGAAACCAAGTTTCATTAATAATAACAGAATCAAGACATCGGCAGTGGTAATCAAAATACCGACAATTAATGGAAATCCGAATAATAACTTCAAAGCAATCCCAGAACCAATGATTTCAGCAACATCGGTCGCCATAATCGCTAGTTCAGTAATAATCCAGAGAAAAATCCCCATTCCTTTTGACGTTCGTTCCCGCGTCAATTGTGCTAAATCTTTACCCGTCACAATTCCCAGACGAGCGGCCATGGCTTGTAGCAACATGGCAATTAAACTTGATAACAGAATCACAGAAAGTAATGCATATTTGTACTGTGATCCACCTGCGATTGATGTGATCCAGTTCCCGGGATCCATGTACCCAACTGCAACTAGTGCACCCGGTCCAGTGTAGGCAATTAAAGTTCGCCAGAAGCTGGCATCCTTAGGGACCCGGACACTCCCATTGACTTCGTCCAAGCTCTTACTATCGGCACCCGTTGAATGAATCGCCTTTTCTTCGGCAGCTTTCATCTTAGCGTGATCCTTCGTTTTTGCTGATTTCATTATGAAACCCTCTCTTCTATTGGTTTAGAATTCAGGTTGTGGACTACTACGTGATCCTCAACAGTGCGTCCCCTTAATTGAGCACTCACTTTAATTCCAATTGGTAGTATAGCACCATTAACCTATTAGTCAACTATTATTAATTATTACTTTGGCATCCCTAAAGCTTGTTATAACGCGGTATTATCATCTTGTAAGGGGATTCTCCGTGGGCTCAAACCATTAACTAAAAAATCACTGAGATAGTGAATCAATTGCTCATCACTCAAATCATCCAGTTGTGGATAGAGAACCTGTTCGACTAAATATCCCCCAATGGTTGAAAACACCAATTGTAAAATCATGCGATTCGGCCAATCTACTAATTCTCGAGCGGCTTTCAGGCGATCCATCGCTTCATTTGCCTGCGCCAAAATGCTGGGTGAAACCATCCCTAAGACGGCCGCTCGATCCTGAGCATTATTGAAAAATTGGGACAAAATGACGGCTAAGGAGGCCCGGTTACGTGTGACAAATGCGACCCGATCGCGCACAAGGGCGACAACAAATGCTTGCAAAGTCTGGTTAGGACTATCTAAAACTGCCTGATCCAAAGTGTTCAACATCGTTGGCAAAATATTCTGCACAATCGGCTGCATAATGGCGTCCAGAATACCGTTCTTATTAACAAAATTATGAAATAAAGTTCCTTCAGCGACACCGGCCCGCTCTGCAATCTCCCGAGTGCCAACTTCTTCATAACCTTTTTCTGCAAATAAGTCGAGCGCGGCGGCTAAAATTTGCCGTTGGGTCCGGGTAATACGACCATCCTTCCCCAATGAAGCCGCATAATAGGCCTGGATGGTTTCAATTTCACTCATGATGATAAGCTCCTTTTTTGCAGTAACTGCTCAATTTTGGCATTTACATCATAACTGATTCGGTCCCCCAAAACAACCATCTTTATAAAAGTTACATCATCAGCTTAACTAAACTCGTTAATTGCTTTTATAAGTGGATTTATTTATAATCATAGTAACCAATTAAGTTACAGGAAGTGATTATATGCGTGTTTCAACCCGCTTTAGCGACTCGATCCATTTACTAGCCTACATTAAAATTTACGCAGATACTAAATTAACAAGTGACGCCATCGCCCGCAGCATTGAAACTAGTCCAGTCGTTGTTCGCCGATTGATGAGCAAGCTTCGACAAGCCGGACTAATTACGACAACTCCCGGTACTGCTCAACCGGCACTCGCCAAACCTTTAAGTCAAATTTCACTGCTCAGCGTCTTCTACGCAATTGAGGGTGATAAGCCGCTACTCGCCGTCGATCCTAAGACCAATCCGGATTGTATTGTTGGCGGCAATATTCAAACCGTTCTGAAGCAATACTATCAAGACGCGCAAACGGCGGCCGAAGCACGGTTAGCTAAGACTAGCTTACAAGACGTGGTCGATAACATTTTAGTGGAACAAGCAAAGAAGGACGCTCACAAATAAGCTGCCAAATTAGCTGACGGTGTGCGATTGCGGAAGCCAGCGCGCATGTCGATACTAAAGTTATAATTCACCTTGCAAGCCACTCCGTTTAAATACAAACATGCTAGTATGTTTATGCCTAACTTGGACAAAAAATTGCGCTTCAGAATCAACATCTGAAGCGCAATTTTTTTGTTGAATTATTTCATCTAGTACAATTTTAATAACAATAAACGGCCAGCTCGGTACATATTATCCAGCAATAGGGCGCAAAGACAATATTGCGCTGTTTTCGACACCCCATGCGTTACGAATCTACCGCGGTTGCTCATTCTGCCCGTAATATTCCGGCTTTTCAGCCTGGACGGGATGGGCCTGTAACCAGCTAATAATCTGGCGGCTGAGGTCATCCGTCATTGGTGCCGCAGCTGCTATTTGTGCTTTAGTAATTTGGTTGACATGAATTCCCGCAGTAATTGTACAGCTTCCATCTAGATAACGTTGAATCCGCTTGGCCATTCGTTCCGAAATAAAGTTATCTTTATGGAAGCGACCATCATGGCTAGGAAACTTAACCGTTTCGGGAACCGTGCTGGCAGTTAGTGTGGTCACGTCACCAATATGGGGATTGGTCCCACCGGTAACGACGATCAACAAGTCATATCCAATCACTTGGAGTGTTGCTTGTATTTGATACCCGGCCTGCTCAGTCGTAAAAGTTGCCATGTTTAATCCCCCTCCCAACGGTGATCAGTTTCATTATGAATATGAAACGCATCCAAAATTTTCATGGTTTGATGATTGACCAGATCCTGAATGGACTGTGGATGATTATAAAAAGCGGGAATCGGTGGAATAATTTGGGCACCGAGTTTTGCCAACTTTGTTAGATTTTCTAAATGAATCACGCTTAACGGTGTTTCACGTGGAACAATCACAAGTTTACGTTGTTCTTTAATCGTGACATCAGCAGCCCGCGATATTAAATTATCACCGAAGCCGTACGCAATCCCCGCTACCGTCTTCATACTAGCTGGGACAATGACCATTCCGTCATTCAAAAACGAACCACTGGCAATCGCTGCGCCTTGGTCATTAGCCCGATAAGTAGCATCCGCGAGCGCCGTCAACTGCGCGAGCGAGTAATCAGTCTCTAACTCCAAGTTTTTCTTAGCCCACGCACTCATTACCAGGTGAACTTCAACATCTGACCGCTGATGTAACTTTTCTAATAAGTCGACCGCGTAAATCGTACCGGACGCTCCCGTGATTCCTACAACAATTCGTCTCATGACAACATCGCCCCGTTTCTGTAGATTAATGATACATGATTCAATTAAGCCTTCATCTTTATCTTAACCTGCGCGATTGGTTGAAACAAATCGAGTTTTGACTGGTTAATATTCTTAACTGGAATATCGGCGAATCAAACGTCTCTAATAACATTTGATTTACCGTTAAAACCAAACATTCAATGCGCCACACCACGCTTTTTGACCTATAATTAAGGTAGTGTATTAATGAGGGAGGGATGTCTATGGCAAAACGACGAATCACACACGACCCACACCAGTTTGTTAATACTGCTACTGACCGGCGACGCTTACAATTAGCTGTCCAACTAGCCTTGCCAACCTGTGCGCACGTCTTAGCACGCAATTTTGCACGTTCTAGTGCCAGTTCTTACTGGCTACTAATGCTAAAGACGCCAGGGACGGCAGCCCCGCGCTTTTTGACCTTGCGGATTGCGGATCATTTGCTATGGCTGACGAACCATGATCAATTAACCATTAGTTGGGAGGCTGGAAATTTTGACGCCGTTCAACGGACCTTGCGTCAAGAATTAACACCAGCCACTCTGCAACAATACAGTTATCAACTCACGACAACTGATATTATGACACTGCGCTTGATTCTGCATTTGGAACAACATCAGCTCATTTGGTTGGTCCAATTAGCACCTGAAATCGCTAAGGCCTACAAGAATCAGCATTTTGACCTTCGTGACGACTTTGGTCAGGCCAAATTGTTACTAGGCAACATGAATAACAGTAGTCTCCAACTGGTGCCAGTTAAGCAACCAGCTTTCCAAAATCATCTTGGACAATACTTCGGCCGCAATCTCCTATTCTCACAGTTCACCAGCCACCATCTATTGCGACTATTGCCCACCAATCAATGGATTCGACCCTTGCTAAAGGTGTTGCCACCCACACCAAATCTGGAACAGCAACTAGCAGTCCTGTACGGCACCGACTTTGTCCGCATTTATGTTGAAGCGATTCGACAACAAGCACGCTTGCAAGCGATTAGTTCATAAAAATAAGACCCCCGCTACGTTCAGCAGGAGCCTTATTTTAGTTACTGACTATTAGTCGCTTTTAAGTTTTCCTTAGGACCTAACAACTTATCCGAAAAACCAAATACATAAACTAACATCGTTGCAATCACTAGTGTCCCGTAATGGGATATCAAATAACCATAAAAGTTTGACCCGATGCCGACACCCGGGGTGATAAACGCGGGGAAACTGATCAACGACCCTGACAAAGCATAGTTATTAACGCGCAACAGGCCGGTCAGTAAGCCACCTAGACCACTCGCAATGCTAGCAACGACAAAGACCCGTTTGTATTTCAAATTGACCCCGTATAGCGCCGGCTCGGTAACACCACAAAAGGCTGAAATTGCAGCTGCCAGTGAGATCTCCTTTAGGTGCTTATCCTTAGACTTTAAGAAGACGGCCAACACTGCACCACCCTGAGCGACCATGGTAATCGAGAGGATTGCATTCAAATAACTGTGCCCATTCGTCGCAATATCATTGATCACAATGGGAATAATGCCCCAGTGGAGCCCGAAAATGACCATCGTCTGGTATAAACCACCAATAACCAATCCTGATAAGGCCGGGCTAAAATTATAGACGGCGACCAAACCGTTGGCCAAGCCCTTACTGATAATCGTAATTAAGGGACCGACCACCACTAATACCACTATCGCCAAAATCAGGACTTCGATAATCGGAATAAAGACGCTCCGTAAATACAGCGGAACAACTCGTTTTAACCCCCGCTCAACGTACACGCCTAGCCATGCAGCCACAATCATCGGGAACACGGATGCCGAATACGACATTAAATGCGTCGGAACACCTAAGAACGTGATTTGGGCCGTGGCTCCCTTACTAGCTGCCGTTATCAGACTTGGATAGATAAGAACAGCACCGACAATCGCCAGCACGATTGGATCTGAACCTAACTTTTTGGCAGCAGTAAAGCCTAGGACAACTGGTAAAAAGTAAAACGTTGCATCAGCTACCGCGTTCAATACCATATACGTCCCACTCGTGACCGCCAAGACTTTGAAGCCCGTTAACGCGGCCAAGATTCCTTTTAAAATCCCTGAACCTGCCAAAATGCCAATCACCGGAATCATTGCCGCGGTCATAACACCAATGACACCACTAATGCCATTACGCACGTGGCTTAGCCAATTAACGTCACTTGATGCCTCCTGAACCGGTGGTACTGGCACTCCGTCCGCAAATTCAGGCCCTAGTTGTGCGATCACTGCATCAAAAACATCGTTGACTGCCGGACCAATCACAACTTGATACTGACCACCGGCCTTTGCAACATCAATGACGCCGTCCAAGTTCGCAATAACCGCATCGTGCGCTAGTGCTTCATCCTTCAAATAAAATCGCAACCGTGTTATGCAATGAATCACGCTATTAATATTTTGTTGCCCGCCCACATTAGCTACAATTGCCGTGGCTAATGCCGAGTAACGCGTCGTTGACTGCGGTACCGTTGCCACTACCGGTGACGCGGTTGTTGTCACTGTTATCAAGTGAGCCGTTGCGACGACTGCACCGGCCACGACAGCTTGTGGCAGTTGGGGCTAGCGTCAAGTCAGTGAGTACCCGCTGAGCGTTCGTCACGACAATGATCACCGTGGTCGGTTTGTGGGCCTGCTCGATAGCAGCTAAATCCATGTCGACTAGTAGTGTGCCAGCCGTCACCTCATCACCGACCTTCACGTGAACTTCAAACGGTGCCCCATTGAGTGCCACCGTATCGACACCCAGATGTACCAACACTTCGAGGCCAGTCGTAGTCACCATGCCAATTGCATGTTTGGTTGTTGCGACTACTGTGATTCGACCACTAACTGGTGCCAAGATGTGACCAGCTGTCGGCTGAACACCAAATCCCGGCCCTACCCTTCCCGCCGCAAAAACAGGATCCGGAACCGTTGCCAATGACAATACTTGACCAGTAACTGGTGCTAAAATGGATACTTCATCGATTTTTCCCATAATCGTCATCCCCCATGTAAAACCCTTAACCTAACCTTCAAAAATCCTTAAGACGACCGTCTCACGTCCAATCATGATCCATTAAAATTCTATCATCACAATTAGACCAATCTCCATCACTTCGTTAGGGCGACTAAATATCAAAAACAAGCATTTTTCCGAATCGGAAAAATACTTGTTTATCCTAACGTTGATTAATTATTTGACGTCGCCATTAACTAGGCGGTTGCACCTAAGTGTCGCTTTTTAGGCGCTACTTTAACTGCATTTGCATCCTCATCCTTAAAACCAAACATCCAAGTTAAGGCGAAGGACACGACAATCGTGGCTGCGGATGCAATCAAGAAACCATAAAAACTAAAGTCCAAGCCCTTCGGATTAACGAAGGACGTGAAGCCAATCAGTGAACCCGTAAAGCCCCACATATTGACATTCATCAAGCCGGTCAAGAAGCCACCAACTGCCGCCCCAATACTGGCAGTCACAAAGGCCCGACCATATTTCAAGTTGATCCCGTACATGGCTGGTTCGGTAACACCACAGAAGGCTGAAACCGTTGCTGGCCAAGCAAGTTCTTGAATGTTAGCCAGCTTTGACTTTAAGGCGATTGCGAATACTGCGCCCCCCTGGGCAACCATCGTCGCTGAAACAATCGCGTTCAAGTAACTGTGACCCGTCGTTGCAATATCGTTGGCCACAATCGGAATAACCGCCCAGTGCAACCCGAAGATCACCAATACTTGATAGAAGCCACCAATGATTAAGCCAGAAATCGCAGGGCTCAAATTGTAGACCCACACAATAATATTTGCCAATCCCGTTGAAAGCACAGTAATAATTGGACCAAGGAATAATAGAATCGCACCGGAAACAATCACAACTTCAAATAATGGCACAAAAATCATTCGTAATACCGTTGGAATCACTCGTTTTAACCATGGTTCCAACTTACTTGCTAACCAGGCCCCCGCAATCATCGGGAAAATTGAATACGTATACGAGGCAACGTGTACGGGCAAGCCAAAGAAGTTCGCGTTGATCCCCATTCCTAAAAGCGTACTCGTCGCTTTACCACTTGCCATCGTTACAATAGCTGGATAAGTCAGCACCCCACCGATGATTCCCATGATCACCGGATCTGCCCCTAACTTTTTACCAGCCGTAAAACCGACGAAGATTGGCAGGAAGTAAAAGACCGAGTCGCCCATCGCATTAATAATCACGTACGTTGGTGCGGTCGGGCTAACTAACTTGAATGTTTTCAGTAACGCAAGAATTCCCTTTAAAATACCAGAGGCTGCTAATAATCCAATGACGGGAATCATTGAACCCGTGATAACACCAATTAAATTACTGATACCCCATTTAACTTTGCCCCACGGCGTCGTTGGCCGCTGAGCTGCTGCGGCAGTCTCAGCAACAGCTTTAGCCGTCTCCGAATCATTTGAAAATTCTGGCCCGATTTGCTTGATAACTGCATCATAGACATCCGTGACAGCAGGACCAATCACGACCTGATATTGGCCGCCTGCTTTGGCTACGTCGACGACCCCTTTTAAGTCCCGCACGACGTCATCATTTGCTTTACTTTCATCTTTTAAATAAAAACGTAAGCGGGTAATGCAGTGAATCAAACTACTAATATTCCCGGCACCACCAACATTAGCCACGATGTCTGCGGCTAACTGATCATATTTACCCGCTTTTGGTAATCGATTCTGCCGCTTAGCATTAAATGTGTTGGCGTTCAGACGGCCCGTAGCTGTCACGTCACCGGCAGCTTTTGCCCCCGTAACGACGTCCAACGATTCTAATTTATCACTAGTGTTAGTCACTGCTAAAATCACTGTGGTCTGACGATTAGCGGCTTGAATAGCAGCTAAATCCATGGTGGCAATTACGTCCCCCGCCTGAACATCATCGCCCGCGGCCACTTTGACCGTGAACGGGGCACCCTTTAAGTCGACCGTGTCGATTCCGAGATGCACTAATACTTCCAAATGATCATCAGGCGTTGTGAACCCAATCGCGTGTTTCGTCTCAGCCACCATCGTGACCTGACCACTGACTGGTGCAACAACTTCTCCACTTGAAGGTTGAACGCCAAAGCCCAGTCCCATCATACCGGCTGAAAAGACCGGGTCTTTAACCTTATTTAACGCAATAACGTCCCCATTGACCGGCGACAAAATTGTTACTGTTTGTGCCTTTGCCATACCCATTCCTCCATTCTTAACCTAACAACAGCGCAACCGCTTGATAGGGTTGCATCGTCAATTGTGCTGTGACATTAACATCTTGATAATTGGAAAGTAACACCTGTGCACCGACCATTTCTTCCGGAAGTGTCACCGTTGTTGACTGACCATAAAAATTATTAAGCACTAATAACTTTTGTTGGTGATATGTCCGCCAATAGCCGAAGACTTGCGGATCATCTAAGCGCCACGATTGATAACCACCATCCGCGACGATCGGCATCGTTTTTCTTAGCTTAATGAGCCGTTGATAATAGTCAAAAATCTCGCCACTAGCCAATTCATGGGCCACGTTAATCGTCGCCTGATTAGTCGGTGTCAACCACGGTTTACCAGTAGTGAAACCAGCCTTGGCACTATCATCCCATTGCATCGGCGTCCGCGAGTTATCGCGCGCCTTGGTCTTAACGATCGTAAACGCATCGTGATGACTGTACCCACTACGAATTAAAGCCCGATAAGCATTTAATGCCTCAATGTCCACGTAATCAGCCATATTGTCATAGTCCGGATCAGTCATGCCGAGTTCCTCACCCATATAGATAAACGGTGTTCCACGCAAGAGGTGAATGACCGTCGCCAGCATTTCAGCGGACTTGACACGATAACGACCGGCGTCACCAAAGCGATTCAGCGCTCGTGGCTGATCATGATTATTCCAAAACAAAGCCTGCCAGCCACCACCAGCTGCCATTCCACTGGCCCAACTATCTAATAATTGCTTCAATCGTGGGAAGTCGAAGGCCATTCGGGACCACTTCCGTCCATCAACATAATCCGTCTTCAAATGATGGAAATTAAAGACCATTGAGAGTTCGTGATTAGCCGGATTAGTATAACCAACACTGTTCGCAATGGTTGTTGAAGACATCTCCCCCACTGTGACGCTATCTACATCCTGGCCGAAGCTTGCCGCGTTCAATTCCTTTAAATAATCATGAACAACGGGGGTGTCAGTATACAACGTCTTGCTAGGGACCCCCTTAGGTGCGTCCACCAACTTCTCAGCTTTACCGGTAACGTTGATGACATCGAAACGAAAACCCTGCACGCCCTTTTGCCGCCAGAAATTGACAACGGCGGCACACGCTTGTCGTACGGCCGGATTATGCCAATCCAAATCGGCCTGAGTCGGATCATATAAATGTAAATAGTACAAACCAGTATCACCAAACGGCGCCCAGGCCGGACCACCAAATTTAGATTCCCAATTGGTCGGTAGACTACCATCAGCCTTGGGAGGACGGAGATAGTAAAACTTCTGATACTGCTCATCACCCGCCAAAGCCTTTTGAAACCACTCGTGTTCAGTTGAAGTATGATTAAGAACCATATCCAACATGACCCCGATACCATTTGCCTTCAGCTTTGCAACGAGTTCTTCAAAATCAGCCATCGTGCCAAACATGGGGTCAATATGGTAGTAATCTGCAATATCGTAACCGTTATCATTTTGTGGTGAGACAAAAAACGGATTAAACCAAATCATGTCAATATTCAACTTTTTGAGGTAGTCGATCTTTTCAATAACACCTCGTAAATCACCGACGCCATCGCCATTGCTGTCGTAAAACGACTTCGGATAAATCTGATAAATCACTTGTTCTGATAATTTCATGCGCTATCCCTCTCATGCCACATCTTATTTCTTAGTTCGCCGAGCAAAATCGCGGAAACTAAAGCGGTCCGCCCGGTGTCGTGATTCCGTATACTGGAACGCTCGCGCATCCGTGAGGCTCGTCACGCTTCGAACAACTGCCACATAGGCGCCCTTACTAATAGCGAGGCGTTCGCGGTCCTCATCAGTTGCCGGCGCCATCGTAATTTCCTTCGTCGCGTAACCGATCGTCAACCCAAGCTGATTTTCAAAATACGCGTACAGTGAGTCTTCCGCCGCTTGCTTGGGAACTTTCGGAACGATCGATTTCAAAATATAATCCTTATCAATAATAGCTGGTTCGCCATCGATCACTCGGACTCGTTTGATGGCCGTCACTGGCGCTTCCGTCAATTCGGTACCAAGTGACGTAAAGTCAGCAACCGGTAACGTTGCATCCGGTTGATAGTCATAAACAATATTTTGCGTCTTAATGTGTAACTTTTCGGCTAACTCTTTATAACTCACAATGCCAGAAACTGGAAATTCATACTGTCGATGCTCAATCACAATGGACCCTTTACCACGAATTTTTTGAATATAGCCATCCTCAGCCAATGTCGCTAATGCTTTGCGCCCAGTCTCACGTGAAATCCCATATAGCTCACAAAGTTGATGTTCACTCGGCAAATAACTCCCGATCGGGTAAACCTCCGCATCAATTTTCTGGAGCAAATCTTGATAAACTAAGGCCGCTTTATTCACGGCAACCACCCCTTTGTTATCGTTTTCATTTATGAATATATACTTGTTTAGACAAGTTGTCAATGCTGACGAATTTACAATTGAAGTGCAACAAGTAAGAAAAAAATAAAAAAGAACTCATAGCCTGAGTCCTATAAAATGAAGTCACCACAACAATCATCTAAAGGAGATCCTAGGCTATGAGTCCGTACAACCATCTTACCTTAAAAGACCGAGAATGCATACTGTTGGGCGTCACTTTAAACGATACCTATCAAGTTATTGCGGAGAAAATTGGGTGTTCCAAAGCCACCGTATCGCGCGAAATCAAGCGCAATGGTGGTCGTAAGGCATACTCGACCGTCAAAGCCCAAGAGAACTATCAGGGACGGCGGCTAAAAAGCCGACGTCCTAGGCTTCTAACTGATTTGAAGTTACGGGATTTTGTTCTTCACTGTATTGTTCAACGTCAGTGGTCCCCGGAACAAATTTCCGGTCGTTTAGTCCACGAAAACAGTGAATGGCATGTCAGTTATAACACCATTTATCGTGGGATTGAACGTGATAATTTAGGCATCAAACGTAAGAATCACGAGGCTCGTGGCTTTGCCCGTAAGCTCCGTCACCGTGGTAAAACCCGAAAGGTCAAGGGAACCATTAAGGAACGTCGGGGACGATTTAACGACGTCCCTTCCGTTCATGAACGACCTGTTTCATGTGAGAATCGAAGCTGGTTTGGTCATTGGGAAAGTGATACCGTTCGCGGTAAAACCGGGCGTTCGGCCCTGGTAACCTTGGTGGACCGCAAATCTCGGTATTTATTATCTCAGCGGGTTCCCAAAGTAAACGCCAAGAACGTCACACAAGCGATGATTGACCTCTTGCATACCGTGACGCCCAAACGAGTTCGGACGCTTACGCCGGATCGTGGAACTGAATTCGCAGGATACCGCGAAGTTAGTCAAGAGCTAAGTATCCCAGTCTATTTCCCAGATCCTCATGCGCCTCAGCAACGGGGAACCAATGAGAATACCAACGGACTTATCCGTGAGTATTTCCCCAAAGGAACCGACCTAGACCAACTGACTGATCAAGATATCGACAAGTTTGTCAGGGATTTAAATCACCGACCACGTAAGCTCTTAGGCTGGAAGAGTCCATTTGAAGTTTTCTTCGGGACAAAGTTGCGCTTGATTTGACAATTCGTCCTTGATATAAAATCATTAAAAACAAGGATATAGAGAAATCCTATCAAGTATAGACAGCGTTTTTATACATAACTAAACTTTAATTATAATGTAAATAATCCCACATTTTTAGTAACTCTTTTACCAGTCAAAAAATATTATTGCAATCAAAAAAACAAGATCAAAATCATCGCTATCCCATTTTTCGAGACACTCGATATTTTAATCTTATTTTCTTACTTTTATTCGTTTTATCGTTACTTTAAGACACAACTGTCAACTAATACAATAGTTGCTTATGAGCACAACATTACTACTTTTCAAACATTCTCAGGAATGTTTGATAGACAACTACTGCCGTATTTTTTCCATCATAAGGGACGAATTTATCTTTAAATGATTGATATTTATCACCATATGTTTGCCAATATTGCTCACCTTTACTAATCTCATTGAACAGCGTAGTAGCATCCTTAACGATCGGCCCTGGAATTTCTTTCGTGAAGTCAAAGTAAACACCCCGTAGCTCAAGATACTTCTCCAAATCATAACAGAAAAAGTAAATCGGCTTATTGGTGTTAAGATAATCAAACATTATTGACGAATAATCAGTTATCAAGGCATCACTTGCAACCATTAATTCTTGAACACTCGGATAATTCGAGACATTAATAATATTATGTCGCATCGTTTGTGGTATCTTCAACTTTGAAGCAACGACCACATGCTCCCTAATCAACAATACATAGTCGTTGCCCAGTTGCCGTTCAAATTCGTCAAAATCCAGCTGATTATCCAGTACGAAACGACCATGTGACTTTTCGTAATCCCGAAAAGTCGGCGCATACAGGATTACTTTTTTATTTGGATTAATCTGCAACCTTTTACGGACTCGTTGCCGTACTTGTTCAGCATCATTCGCATAAAAAAGATCATTTCGCGGATATCCCTTTTCAATGACAGGGCCATCATAGTGGAAAGCCGACCGAAATGCACGCGTTGCATATGGTGATGGAGACACCAATGCAGACCACTGATTTTTTGCATGAGTAACTCGCTTTAAATAACCTGGTTTACGCCCTTCGATTACTTGTAGATCATGTTGCATTTTTTTCAATGGCGTACCATGCCACGTCTGAAGATAAGCAGTTCCCTTACGTTTTGTCAAATATGTTGGAAAATTTTGATTATTGATCCAGTACCGACTAGTTGCTAAATAGCGATAATAATCAAATGATAACCGGCGCACAATTTTAGTACGCGGGTTGGCCTGTAACGGCTGATTATTCCTTGAAACCCAAATATATTCAAATTCAGGATGTGCCTTTACCATTTCCTCATAAATAACACGTGGAGAATCTTCATAGCGCTTGCCAACACTACTTTCAAACATAATTCGATTTTTCTTAACGTGACTAAAATGTGACCAAAACCAATATAATGTCTTCATTGTTGGAAAATACAACTTACGTGTTCGTCGAAACTTAGTCTGTAACTTTAAATAAAACTCATTATTGTGCACTTTCTCTGACATTGTCTTGTCTGGCAAGCTCGTGATTGCTTTAAAAATCCGATCACATGAATGAGTATCACGATAGGCAATAAACTTGTCGGCTTTTTGGACATCACGTTCTCTCATCGTAAAACCATGATCACCATACCGAAATAACTGTTCAAAGATACCATCCACAGAATCTACTATCGGCCCTGGCAACTCATTATCAAGATCAATATGCGAAGTGTACTTACCAATGAAACGAGTGCGGTCGAACTGATAGTAGAGTACTGGCCGATGTAGAAAGCTGAAGTCGAAGGCCACACTGGAATAGTCCGTAAGCATCATCGCACTTTCCTTTATCAAAACTTGAACATCGATCTCACCCTGGTGGACAATTTTTACTGGGGCATCCTTAAAATAGTCAACGTACGCCTGCATGTTCGGATGTAAACAAAAGACAACGTCCATATTATAGCGTTCACTAAACTCTTTAAGTCGTTGGTCAAACAGCAATTCTCGATAGCGGGCCAAGTATTCACTTTTCTCAAAAATTTCATCATTAGTTATCCAATCACGCCAAGTTGGAATGATCAGTAATTGACGCTTAAGCGGTAAATCTTGTTCAAACAAACTGTCGAATCTTGACAAACCAGTAACGGCCACTTCACTTGACTGATAGCCCAAATCAGCGATTGCAATTTGTTTTTCCTTTGGTGAGCTGGTGATAAAAAGGTCAGTGTAAAAACCATTAACAGCGGACTTACCATAAAATGGTGCAATGTTTTTTGTACCAAAAACACCATGTTGCAAAAAGATGCGCTTCGCATGGATTTGCTTCTCATAAGCTTTACTGCGAATAGGATATAGGAAATCAGGATGATGCGTTCCACAAATATACTTTGCCTGAATCACCTTTTCAAAGTGTTCAGCTGACCCAAAATCAATGATATTCCCAAGCGGTGCCACATTCTCACGTTCAACTGAATCTTTACGAATAACGTAATACGCCTCAATTTCTGGGTGTACTTCTCGTAAATATTTAAAGAACCGAAATCCATTATCCTGTGCCTTATATGAACGTTCCCCAACAATCCAAATATCTCGATCTGCTGCTTGTTTTGCAACCGCGTGCCAATTGTGCTGATGTTTACGAAAGTATTCATAAGCATCCTGTTGGTACGCATTAAAAATAAACGATAAGTTTAAACCCTTAATTGTAAAATATGGGACCAACGATAACCACTGCTGATTCCCAGGATCATCAAGTGCCATTTCACCTTTCATCGTGTAGTTAGTGATAAACCGTGGATTACCAACCCGGAATTGTAATGGTGTATCCGTACCCTTTAGGGTGCCACTAAAGAATAGATCTAGGCTTAATTCATTAGATTGATCAAGTTGCTTAATATAGCCACTTAAGTCAGCCATCGTCAATTCCAACTTAAAAGCATATCTATAAATTCGCGAGTATTTAGTCTTTACACTGTGATATTCAAATTGTTGGCTATAAGTCTTCTCACCACTACGCTCAACAATCAGTAAATGGCAATCTTTTAATGGAAAAAACAAGGTATCAAAAAAGCCTTCCAGTAAGAGTCGGTCTTCCTGAACCTTAATCTTACGGATCACCTTGTAATTCATATAGTGTCGCAAATTGATCTCCCGATCGAATAAAAAAGCCACTGTATTCTTTTTAGTAATGTACGGCTGTAAATAGTGTGCATTATCCTGACTATTGATACGTTCTATTCCATTTAATTGCCATTCTCGACGTATGGGTAACTTTACTGGCCTATCATACTCAATAGTCTCGCCATTGTCTTCATTAATACGTGTATATCGATGCATAATAACAAGCTTAGTTAAATCATTATCTTCTAAATGCAAGCCAGTCAGTGCTTGTAGTACCCACTTTAAATCAAGTGTGAATCGATAATGTTTTGCCATCTCATCCGTATTTATAACTTCTTTTTTAAAAAAGTATTCTTGCTCGTGATTCGTCAGTAACAACTCTAAATCATTAAAATTCTTATTCTGTGTTGCATCAATTATTAGCTGGGCTGCGTTGATTGTCACTGCTAATTTTTCCAAAAATTTTTCCTCCAAACATTGAAAAAGGGTAGATAACGACCAGTTTCAATAAATCTTGCTACTATTATCACCCAATAACTCATCAAATTGATTAGCTATAAAACAAAAAAGCCCAACACTTGTAAAATACTAGTCACGGCCTTTTTTATTACAACTAATATTCTCGATAAGTTTTACAACTCGTTCACTAGACGTACCACGTTCCCAGGTTGTAAATTTTTTTCGGAAGTCACCTAGCCTTTCTAAATACCCAGAAAATAGTCCTTTATTCAAAAATACTTTAATTTGTTCATAAAAAGAGGCCTCATCAGTTACTACCGGACCGGGTACCTTATTGTAGTCAAAGTAAAAGCCGCGGATTTCGTCTTGATAATGTGCTAAGTCATACGGATAAAATAGCATTGGTCGATTTAATATTGCATAGTCAAACATGACTGATGAATAATCTGTAATCAATAAATCACTAATTAGATATAAATCGTTAATGTCTTCATCTACGCATATTCGCACTTTCTTTTCAAACCCTTTGATATTAATTGATGCTGCGACTAAATAGTGAGGCCTAATAATCAACACATCATCTTCACCGAGTAAGTTCACAAAATTAGCCAAGCTAAATGGAAGCGTCATCTTATATGTTCCCTGCCGCACAAAAAAATCATCTCGCCAAGTTGGAGCATACAGAATAATTCTTCCTTTTTTGTTTCCGACAATTTTCTCTTTAATTTTCGCAATAACTTTGTAATCATTAGCTTGGTGCACCAAGCGATCATTACGTGGATAACCATAGTCTAGGAATTGATTGTTAAAAACAAACGCCCTGCTGAAAATTTTCTTAGAAAACTCGTTTGGTGCAATCAGATAATCCCAGCGTTTGCTTTCCGTCGCGAAATTATGTCGATAATCGTTCGTGTTCGTTCCCGGCATTGACACATTATGAATATCAATACCCAATCGTTTTAACGGCGTTCCATGCCAAGTCTGAACATACGTTGTTCGTCTATTTTTCTTAAGCCAATAAGGCATTCGTGCATTCAATATCCAGAACTCTGCAACTGGTGCGACCTTTAGCCACTTAATTGAGAAGCGCGGCACAATTATCATCTCAGGATACTTCTGCTTAGCACCTTCAACAAGGTCCCGCTTAACTCCCCATACCAATTTCCATTCCGGATGAACAGTTCTTAACGCTTGATAAACATATAATGGATTATCTGATGGAATTTTTCCATTAAACGCCTCGAATAATACAACGTGTTGTCGAACTGGAAAGACGGTTGCAACAAGGTTAAACAACCGACGATAAATTTGACTAATAATCCTCTTTAATACCATTTTACTAAATTTCCTATTATAGTGATTTATTTTTGATTGAAATTCAAATCTTTTTTAATCTTAGTGGTCGAAATTTCAGGGGTACGTGGTAAATAGATGACTTCAGCACTAGTTTCTTCACCCACAAAATCAAACTTTCCCGTCCAATCATCGCCCATCACGAACCGGTCGATTTGATACAGTTTGACATCGCTTACCTTTTGATCCCATGATTTTTCTGGAATAACTAAATCAACATAGCGAATTGCTTCCAACAGGGCCTTACGTTTTTCATATGAAAAATAGGCCTTTTTTTGTTTGCTACTCCAGTTAAATTCATCCGTTGACAATGCAACAATCAAATAGTCCCCGAGTGACTTTGCTCGTTTGAGTAGTTCGATATGCCCATAATGCAATAAATCAAAAGTTCCGTACGTAATAACGCGTTTCATAAGAAATAACCCTTTCTGAGATGCCCTCATCAAAATTAAATATTGTAGTTCAAAATATAAACATGCTTATTATATCATGAAAACACCAACCGCACCCATCATTATACAATTCTTAATGATGAGCCTCCAATGCCCAGAAGAAAATATCCTAACTCAGATACCGACGCAGCTTATCATATGGGTATGGTCGACATGTACTGGGCAACTAATTTTCAATATCCTAGCCCAACGTTTCCTGTTATTTTTTGTACAAATACTGTATGATTTAGTCTGAACAATTAGCAGTTAATTTTATATAGCATTTTAAAAGGGAGAGATATAATTGTGGTAAGGCAAGAACGAGTATCGGGAACAAAGACTAATACGCTCACTATCTTATGTATATTTATATTTTTTATTATACTAGGGTTCATAACTCCTTTAACAGGCGATGACTGGACCTGGGGGTCTAGTATTGGGTTACATCGGCTATCTACCGGATATGTTGGATACAACGGACGAGTTGTTAGCAATACTTTAGAAGTACTCATTTCGCGCTATGCACTCATAAGAGTGCCACTGTACGCCATCATTAATATGCTTCTAATTATTTTCACCGCAAAAATAATAGCTGGACCCACTAAAACACGTTCCTGGCATTATCTAGCTGCAACTGGTTTTTTCCTAACTATATCAACGACAGTATATGCACAATCATTTGGATGGTTCGCTGGCTTCATTAACTATGTATTTGGCACGTTTATAATTTTTAGCTACTATTACTGGATTACTAGGGTTAAACCAACAACTTCAATGAAGACAAAGTGGTTAATATTTATCGGTATGTTCATTTGGGGCTTAATATCAGCTCTGATCATCGAACATGTCACTATTTATCTACTATGTTTGTCTGCTGGGTCTCTCGTCTATTTGCGAAAACAAGGCTTCAAATCACATTTAAACTGGTCGTACTTCATAGGTTTAATCATTGGTTCCCTGACAATGTTTTTGAATCCATCATATATTCGAATTTTTACAGGTCACGACACTTTACGTCACACTGCACAGAATGGCCTAATTGACCAAGGCCTTACAATGTATACCAATCAAATGGCCAAATTTATTTTCCAACAAAACGGTTTGCTGTTATTAACTTTAAGCATTGGGATTATTGTTTTAATATATCGTAGCAACCATGGAAATACCCTTTTAAAGAGTATTGTAAGCTTCTATTTACTAAGTTATTCAGTTTTTGCGGCATTTATTCGCAACCTGTTTCCAATAGGAAACTTTGATATCAGAGCAATAAATCAGTATTTAGCTCTTGCAAGTGTTTTATACATTATTTCTCTAGTCATTGCCGTAACAAACTTTATTCGTGAGGACAATTTAAGTTTACGCCTATGGTTCTATATCATTTCCGCATTATTGCTATCTGCACCATTCATCGTAATCACACCGTACGGACCACGATGTGCGTTTAATACCATATCTTTCATGATTCTAGCAACCATAGATATTATAAACACTATTATTATTGATAGTTCGGATAAGATTGCCATCCCTAATGTTTTTAAATTGTTTGGCATTTTTGCCATGGTATTGATGACAGTAACCATGGGCATGAATGGATACGTAAATCACACTCGCAAAAATGCGATTCAGATACAACTTAATCAACGTGCGTCTAAAATCTTAGTTCGCAGACTTCCGTTCGAACAATTTGTTTGGGACAGTTCTCCTGCAAAGACTCGTTTTCAATATACAATGTATAAACGCCGAATGAAAATCAGCGCAGCGCAAAAACTGACTTTTGTACCGTATGCAAAATGGCATAATATCAAATAAGGGTTATCGTAATCATATATGAGAACTAGCATCGATCTATCTCTAGCTCACGCTAAGATATGCTAGTAACACAGCATTTCAATTATAAGATTATGTTTTTAATGCAATCAAAGAACTTTGCGAACCTCCCGAAACCATGCCAAGAATATATTTAGTATGCGGCCAGTGTAACACGTTTATAAGAGGCTGTGACATAAGTCTCTAGAAACAAAGCAGGTCTGGAAAAATCTTCGGATTTTTCCAGACCTGTTTTTGATATAATAGAAAACAAAAAAAGAGCATCGGTCGCACCCGATACTCTACGAAATTATCCTCGAAAGGACATTCCTAATATGCAAGATTATTATAACATGAATCA
>NZ_JAKZEQ010000040.1:0-31550 GCF_022549155.1 Lactiplantibacillus sp. ME-2 | reverse complement strand
GTTTATCTGGCTACGGTCTACATTGCCTCAATTTGCATCTTACTTAAGTAGTTTTCAGACGGACCCTAGTGCAATAACAAAACAGGCTTTGAGATCACGTCAAGCGACGCGATTTCAAAGCCTGTTTTGTTGTGTGATTGAGTTAGTGGCCTGTTCATCTTATTTTGACAAAAGTCGGCATAGACGCACTTGACAAAAAGTTTATACTGATTCGAACTTCTTTCAGTGGGCCTAAGCTGGTAGCTTTTGACACTAAAAGTTTGAAACATGCTTCGTATTCAAGCACGTGTAATCGGTGTTGTAGTGAGGGGCTAATGTTTATAAAACAACTAAGCCGCCAGCACCGTTGTCGTAGTCAGGTTTCTGAGCAGTGACAACCAGTTTTTCGTTAACAAAGGCCATTAAGCCCAGGCTGCTTAACTCGCGACCGTAGCCGGAGCCCTTGACGCCACCAAATGGTAGTTCTGGTAAGGAACTGAGGAAGGTGTTAACGAAGACCATCCCAGTTTCAATTTGTTGGGCAACCGCTTTGCCATGCGCCGCAGTTCCGGCGAAGACGATGCCACCTAAGCCCAGTTCAGAGTTGTTGGCTAAATCGATAGCTGCTTGTTCAGAATCAACTTTGAAGACTTGGGCAACTGGACCGAACATTTCTTCGTAAAAGAGGGGGTTGTCTTGATCGATGTCCGTTAAGATGGTTGGTTGGAAGAATTGACCAGGTAAGTCGATTGGTTCGTTGCCATAAGCAACGGTTGCACCACCGGAAATGGCCCGGTCAACTTGATCTTGTAGCTTTTCCTTAGCGCGTTTGGAATTCATCGGTGCCAGGGTAGTTTGTGGGTCCATAGGATCGCCAGGGACTAATTTGGCAAAACGTTCCTTCAACTTTGCTAAGAAATCATCGTACACATCCGCAGCGACAATAAAGCGTTTTGATGAGGTGCAGACTTGCCCAGCGTTGTATAACCGGACCCGCCATGCTAAGTTGACTGCTTCGTCAATATCAGCATCCGCTAAGACGACGAAAGCGTCCGAACCACCTAATTCCATAGAACTCTTCTTCAAGTTAGCACCGGCCGCTTTGGCAACCGCTTGTCCACCACGCTTAGAACCAGTCAGTGCGACGCCTTGGATGCGGGGGTCGGCAATAATATCGCTAACTTGATCATAGTTTAAGAAGAGGTTCGTTAGACTACCAGCGGGAGCACCAGCTTCTTCGACAATCTTGGCGAAGGCCGCAGCCGAGCCCGGTGTATTAGAGGCGTGCTTTAAAATCATTGGATTGCCGACCATGTAGTTCGGTGCGAAGACCCGCATGATTTGGTAGTATGGAAAGTTCCAAGGTTCGACCAACATCAGGACACCGGTTGCTTGTTTTTCAATTTTGGCATCGCCCGTTGCTTGAGTGCTGATTGGGGTCGGTGCCAATAATTCAGCACCGTGATCAGCATAGTAATCAGCAATCATGGCGCATAGTTCGACTTCACCTTGAGATTCACTCAGTAATTTACCCATGTCGATTGTTGCAATTTTAGCTAATTCATCTTTATGTTCACGTAACAGTGCGGCAATCTTATGGAGGCTGGCTGCACGGGAACTAACGGGTTCATGACGCCATTGGTGATAAAGGGCGTCGCCGGTAGTTAAGGCCTGTTCGATTTGGTCAGTGGTTGCGTTGTCGTAAGTTTTAACAACTTCATTGGTATATGGATTAATTGTTTGATAAGCCATAGTAAACTCCTCCTATAAATGTTCAGGTATTGTAAGCGGTTAATCTGCGATTGTATGGGACTGGTAACCGCCTTCACTATTGTACGCTACCACAAAAGTACGGACAAAGTCAGCTAATTTGACTTGACCAGCGCTAGTGTCAGAAGCATTTAGATCTGCATAAAGTCCTTCAGGTTCGCGCTGATAGCAACTAGTTTGGACTAATGAAGCGGCAATTTTAACGGGAACACCGTGGTTCGTCAAGTTAGCTTGATATTGTTCATCTGAGATTTGTACCCATTGTAGATCGGGCATGTTTAAGGCGTCGCGCAGATCAGCAACGAATTGGTCACCAGTGAACGTATCACTGAAGGCATACTTGACGGTGATACCGGCTGGCGTGTGATCAATTAGGGGATAAACGACACTGGCAATGTCCTCGGGCGCAACGTATTTTTGTGCTGAAGCAGCAGGCGTGCTGGAATAAATTTTATGTTCAGCCTTGATTGTTGCTAAGTTACCGAACAAGTTAGCATAAAATCCGGTTGGACGGACAAAAGCCAGGTTAACCCCGTCAAGTTGTCGTAATTCATGTTCAATTAAGTTGTAAGCATGCAGCGAGCCAGCCACTTCATCGGCATCTGCGCCGATGCTACTGAGGTTGCCGACGTTGGTGACGCCGGCATTTTCAATTGCCTGTTTCCAAATTTTAGCCTGAGCCACGGCCCCTTCGAAGGGATCATCACCGATACCACCAGAAAGCATGAGATAAACCACATCTTTGTCAGTAAAAGTGGTGGATAAGAAATCAACATCAGTCATTGTACCAATGGCGGCATGGGCGCCGACAGCTTCAATTGAAGCTTGGCGCTTAGGACTAGTTGAGATAACGGTGACGTCATGACCGGCTTGGACGAGCTTAGGAACAACGATCCGATTAATGTTTCCTAATGAACCTAACATTGCAATTTTCATAATTATAGAACCTCTTTAAAATTTGATTTTTATTTTTAAAAGATAAATCTATCTTTCAACGATTACTAGTTTAAAAGATAAATCTATCTTTGTCAAGCTTGAAAAAGATATTTTTATCTTTTATACTGAAGACATGAAGAAAAAAGATATGAACAAACAAGTTAAGATTCAAGATG
Source organism: Lactiplantibacillus sp. ME-2 (assembly GCF_022549155.1). NCBI lineage: Bacteria > Bacillati > Bacillota > Bacilli > Lactobacillales > Lactobacillaceae > Lactiplantibacillus > Lactiplantibacillus sp. ME-2. The sequence goes on along the minus strand of NZ_JAKZEQ010000040.1, from coordinate 28,689 downwards.
CGGTTGCGGCAATCATTCTCGCTGAGGGTCCAGCCGGGGTTTCAACGACTAAGGTGGCTAAGCGCGTCGGCATTGCACAATCCAATGTTTATCTCTACTTTAAGAATAAACAGGCTCTGATCGATAGTGTCTATGCGCGCGAGACGAACCGAATTCTTAGTACTACCGACTTAGACCGATTAAGTGATTCAACAATCGATGTGACGACTCGGATTCGATTATATGTACAGCAGGTGTATGACTATTCGTTAGCCAATCCAGATAGCTTGACGATCATTCAACAGATCAAGGCATTGAATGGACAGGGGATGACGATTTCGGCGGCGGATGCCGATCCGAATAATATTGTCGCTAACTTATTAACGGCGGCTATCGATGCTAAGGTGATTAAGCAGTTACCGGTTAGTTTGCATATGGGGGTCGTGTTTTCAACTATTCATACGCATACGACGAATATCAGTAAGGGACGGTATGCTCAGGACCAATATACATTTGGTGATATTTTCCAAATGATTTGGGACGCGATGAAACAAGATTAGGAGGTTTAATGACAAAAGACGCGACTTAATTGATAGGCACGAGTGGATATCAATTAGGTCGCGTCTTTTTTTGCGTGCATGTAGCGACTAGTCGTCTTGAAATGACGGTTTAGTATCTTAAAGGCTGGTTGAATAATTCGGTTCATTGTGTATTCTTTTCAAGTGTCGGTGAGTGTTTTAAACTGTAGGTACCAGTTTGAGCAACCAATATGTAAGGGGGACTTTGATGGTACAGTGGGCAAAACGATTCAGTGAAACGAAGGAACCGGTTGTATTGATTAGTCATAATCAAAATAGGTGTGCCGGCAAAATAGTGGCGTTAATGATGAGTAGACTGGAGTTGTGGGGCAGCTGATGAAGATTATTTTTGTGCAAACGCTGTTCCTATTCTTGTTCGTTAAGGTGCTTTTGCGTGATTGGCGGGTACTTAGTATTTGGGATATCAGTTATGCGGTGGTCAGTAGCCTAGTGAGCGGCTGGATTTTTTCAGTAATCGGGCAATATGCAGCATTGCCATTATTGGGACTGGTGGTGCTGTTTACTTGGTGGCATACACATAGCTTCAGTGAGTCATTATTTGTTAGCCTACAGGTGATTATCTGGTCAATTGTCGTCGATCATATCAGTTCACTTTTAACGTATATGTTGAAATTAGATGACGGGTATCTTTTGATTTTTATGGGATTACAGCTGGTTGGTTTAATCACATTGAATCTGATTTTAATGAATACGCATATCCAGACGACGTTCAATCGTCCCAGACTGAACCGGGTTACGGCCTTGCTGCTACTTGCCATCTATTTATACATTATTGTCAGCGAGGGACTCGACAGTGAATTGAGAATGGTCGTCAGTAACTTAGTTGTGTTGTTGGTCGTTATGGGACTCGCGATTGCCATCTATGATGAGTATCGGGTTACGATTCGGGCCAAGTACCAGGTTCAACAACAACGCCTGCAAATCAAAAATGATACACGGTACATGCATGAAATCGAAACGCATTATAATGAATTGCGCCGGTTTCGTCATGATTATCAGAATATAACGTTGTCGATTAATGAGTATTTGAAAACGGATGATTTGGCAGGCTTACAGCAATATTACCAACAAAATATTGCCCCAGTGACCAAGCGCGTTTCGGATGAGCAGTATAATCTCGAAGATTTAAGTCGTGTTCAGGTCAAATCGGTCAAGAGTATTCTATTTAGCAAACTCAGCTATGCGCAATCACAGGGAGTTAAAGTTCAATTTGACTTGAAGCAAGTGCTTAATGGGGTAACGACGAATGAATTAGACTTGGCAATTGCGCTAGGTATTATTTTAGATAACGCGATTGAAGCCACGGCCGGTCACTATCATGGTGAGCTGATGAGCGCCATTTTTGTTACGGCCCACAGTACGGTGTTCTTAGTTCAAAATAACGTTTTTGATTCCTTGCCACCTTTATGGCAGCTAAAGGAAGCGGGGTATTCGACTAAGGGACAAGAGCGGGGCTTAGGCTTGAGTCAGCTCAGCGCCATTGTTAATCGAAATGAAAATATGATATTGGAAACGCGGTTATTGGCCTCAGCCTTTGTTCAGCGTTTAACGGTAAAGCGGGAATGATAAAATGATCAAAGTATATATTTGTGAAGATGATACTAAACAGTTACAAACCTTGCAGCAACTGGTCAGTAAAGTGATTATTGATCGTCAATTGGATATGGGATTTGGCCTAACGAGTGTCGATCCGCATGAAATATTAGCGCATGTCAAAAGTCAGCAACCAACTCAAGCCGTCTTTCTTTTAGATATTGCGTTGAATTCGGATATTAATGGCATTCAGCTTGCCAGTCAAATTCGTGATTTAGGCATCCGAAGTAAGATTATCTTTGTGACGACGCATACGGAGCTATCATTGACGGTGTTTCAGTATCAAGTGGAAGCCCTGGATTTTATCTTGAAGGATTTTCCGGATCGCTTATACGAGCGATTAAATACCGTCTTACGCGTGGCACAGGAGCGTTTCAAAGCTGAAGACAATGATCAAAATAGTTATATCCAGATCAAAATTGGCGAGACGATTCGATCGTTGGACGTGCAACACGTGTTATTTTTTGAAAGTTCAATGAGTCCACATAAGATTATCGTTCATTTAGATGATGGTGAACTTGAATATTACGGTTTATTAAAGGATGTGCCGGATTTGAATTCTGATTTTTATCGTTGTCATAAGTCATATGTCGTTAATCTGACCCGCATTCGGTCATTGGATAAACGGTATCGTCGACTAACGATGGCTAACGGTGAAACCGTCCTGTGTTCCGCAGCGGCCAGTCGCTACTTAGTAAGGCAGATTGGCAAAAACAATCGCTGATTGAAATCTTAGTCGATTTATATTGACGGCAGTAAAATTCAGATTGGCAAGATTCGGTTTGCTAACTAGTAAAATAATCGTTTCAGCAATTTGATTTTCCTGAAACGGTTATTTTTTTACACTTTATTCAGGTGTATTGAATTTTAGATCTAAGCCATTCCAATCAGTTCGCGCACATTTATTTTGAAATTATCTTCAACGGGCCAAATAAGGTCTTAATGTAGTGTAATGGTTAGTCCGCCTGTCTTAAAACGGCCGTTGCGACAGGCTACACTAAATTATAATTAGAGGCAACCAGTTTGAATCAAGTGGTTTATGTTCGCTACAAGTGCGGCTGTTAATTATGGTCAAGGTGGGCTTGCCGTTATTCCGCAAGTCAAATCGCCGTACTGGGCATTGCCTATGATTTGAGCGTGACTTGTGATTGGTCACTAACAATAATATTGGTGATTAGTCGCAATAACTTAAGTGTGGGAGTGAATAGAATGTGTGGATTGGTTGGGTGCTTAACGGATCGGCGAAAAGTTGATAATGCCACGTATGATCAGGTTGTGCGGGAAATGACTAAAATGATTGTGCATCGGGGTCCGGATGATGAGGGTTACTTTGCGGATGATAATATCACGATGGGGTTTCGCCGATTAAGTATTATTGATTTGGCGGGTGGTCATCAACCGCTGTCATATGATAATGAACGTTATTGGCTAACGTTTAATGGTGAGATTTATAACTACGTTGAGCTACGTGAACAGTTAATTCAAGAGGGCTACACGTTTAAGACGGATTCCGATTCGGAAGTGATCTTAGGAATGTACGCCAAATACCAGGCCAAGTTGACGACCTATCTGCGGGGAATGTTTGCCTTTGTAATCTGGGATAAGCAGGAAAAAACGTTATTCGCGGCGCGTGACCAATTTGGAATTAAACCGTTTTATTATGCGATTGCCGGGGATGATTTTTACTATGCGTCTGAGAGTAAGGCGATTTATAAGATTTTAAAAGATAAGCATTTTGATCAAGAGGCATTACAAGATTATTTGACGTTCCAATATGTGCCGGAAACTGAGACCCTGACAAAGGAAATCAAGATGCTGGCGCCGGGCTGTTCATTAACAAAACAGTTGGGACACGCGCCGCAAATCAAGCGTTATTATCATCGGGAGTTTCATCCAGTCGTCCGTTCTGAACAGGACTACGCGACACGGCTTAAGGAGACGTTGATTGATTCGGTTAAGATCCATATGCGTTCCGATGTCCCAGTTGGGGCGTTCTTATCGGGCGGGATTGATTCGTCAATTGTGGTGGCGATTGCCAAGCAGTTCAATCCAAATCTCAAGACGATCTCGGTGGGCTTTGAACGACCTGGCTATAGTGAATTAGACGTCGCACAGGAAACGGCTGCTAAGTTGAATGTCGATAACGTCCAAATGACCATCACGCCGGAAGCATTCATGGCAGCCTTTCCACATTTTGTCTGGAGCATGGATGATCCGTTAGCTGATCCGGCCGCTGTCCCGCAGTATTTCTTGACTAAGGAAGCCGTCAAGCACGTTAAAGTTTGTCTCACCGGTGAAGGGGCTGATGAACTTTTTGGCGGGTATACGATTTATCATGAACCCGAATCCTTGAAAGCCTTTCGGTATACGAAGCCAATCAACGGGGCCCTTCAACGGATAGCCGCGATGATGCCAGCAGGAATGCGGGGTCGTTCGTTGCTTATGCGGGGGACGACCCCGTTAGAGAAGCGATACGTTGGCAATGCGTTTATCTTCAATGAAACTGAGAAGCAACAGTTCATGAAGCACTACAATCGTGACCATTCGTTCCAACAGACAACCCGGGTCTTTTACGATGAAGCCAAACACTATGATTTAATCTCTAAGATGCAATTTATCGATATGCACACGTGGTTAAATGGGGATTTGTTGCATAATGCGGACCGGACAGCGTTAGCCCACAGCCTTGAATTGCGGACACCCTTTGTTGATCGGGAGGTGTTCAATCTGGCAGCGGAAATTCCAGCCAACTTGCGAATTAGCCACGGTACGACGAAGTACATTTTACGAAAAGCGGTTGAGGATATTGTGCCCGCGCACGTGTTATATCGCAAAAAGCTTGGTTTCCCAGTACCGATTCGGTTGTGGCTCAAAGATGAGATGTACGATTGGGCTAAAAATATTATTGTGACGTCGCAAACCGATCAGTATTTTGACAAGACATATTTCTTAAAACTATTGGATGACCATCAAGCGGGTGTTCGTGATAATTCGCGTCAGTTGTGGACCGTGCTGACCTTCATGATGTGGCATGAGTTATACGTGGAAGCTGATATGTTAATGGATAGTGTAACGGCCAATCATCTTGCTGAGCAAGTCGAAATCGGTTAAGCTGTTCATATTAAAGCTAAATAAGAACTCGTTCAACGTGCCAATGAGAATAAAAATCATCCAGCGACCTGATTGTCTTAATACAAATAGGTTGCTGGATGATTTATTTTGGTGGTTTTGTAGTTGTTTCGTTAGTCGATGACGACTTTAGTGCCATACTTGATGTTGTTATAGACCCACTTGGAATCTGCAACGCTCAGATGAATGCAACCGTGTGAAGACGGTCGCTTGCCAAGATCAGCAGCGTCTGATTTGATAAAGTGACCTTGGGCATCTACGGGTGTGGAGTGGAACAAATATTCACCATGGTTGAGCCATGAGACCCAGTAATAGGCACCTTCATCAACACTAGCGCTATAAAAATATTTTCCCCGTTCGGCTTGCACATGATAGGTGCCACGGGGTGTTTTGCGGTCAGCAGTTGGCACGCCACTGGATGCATACATCGTATAGAGAACGTGGTGATGGTTCATCAAGTATAGCCGTTGTTTAGCCAACGATACGTGAATCCATAAGTCCGGATAGCGGTTGACATTGGGATACGCGACTGTTTCGGATGATTGACGCCAGTTGATTGGTGTGCGCATGACCGTTGATTTAGCCGTGGTTTTGGCTTTCGTCTTTGACACGACTTTTTTGGTGGTTACCGTTGATTGGCTAGGTCTGTGGGCATCACCAACAACTTTGACAGTGCCGACCGCCAGTAAGCCGATAACTAAAGTGATGCTAGTTAATAAAATTAATGTTGATTTGCGTTGCATGTTGCGCCCCCATAGTTGGTTGGTTCTGTCTGGCTCTGACTTGATAGTTAGTGGTAATAGTCAATACTGACCATTCAATCAGGACCTTCTCAGTAAAAGTGGAAACCAATCGTATATTACCGTTATAGCTTTCTGAAAGTGAAAATGCAACCCAGTCGAATGCTGGGTAAGTCGGTTTTACGAACAAATCGGGGTTGCAATGGCGTAAAGCGGGCATATTCGGGCTTTAAGTCAATTAACACAGCCTAAAATGACAACAATTGGTCTTCAAATAACACTGAAAATAAACAATAAATTCCAACTAAAAGTAGGAAGGCCGCCGGTGAAAATCGGGACGATTCATTGCTAGCACTCTGAGTCGCCTATTAATGAGGTTCCTGAACTAGTGACGGTTAAGTGGATTTAAAAGATAGTGACATAAAGAAAAACACTCAGCCTAGCGATAGGACAACCGAATTGGCGGTCATTGTTAAGCCGCTAAGCTTAGTGTTTTCGATGACCGTTTAAGACGACTACGGGTCATTTAGTTATTAATTTTGAACGCAATGCCGGTCGGTGCTTTTTGCGGGCCGCGCTAACCAAATTAGACCTAACAATAGGACTAAGCTAACAGCAACCATGATGGCACCAAAGATCGGTGTCCAGCCTAAGCCAAGGTTGGTCGTGACTTGACCACCAATACCGGAGCCGAGTGCGATACCGACGTTAAAAGCGGAAATGTTTAACGCTGAGGCCATCGTAATATCGTGTGGTGTATTCTGTTCAGCTAACTGAACAATATAGAGTTGGAGCTCAGGGACGTTCATGAAGGCAAAGATTCCCATCAGTAGGACGGTCAATAGCCCTAGCCAGTGACTGTACCCGGTGACACTTAGAATGAGTAAGGTGATGAGTAACCCACTGAACATCTTGAATAGTGCAATTAAGGGCCGTGCATTGGCCCAACGACCACCCAGTGTATTACCAAGGGCGACCATTAAGCCGTAAACGACTAGAATCAAAACGACAGCGCTCGCTGACCAATGCATCTGCTGTTCTAGTAGTGGTGATAGGTAGGTGTAAACTACGAAGGTACCACCGTATCCCAGCGCCGTGACGAGTAAGGCGAACAGTAGTTGTGGATTAGTGAGTACGCGGATAATCCCCCGGACCGTGGCTTTACTGGGTAACGGCAGATTACGTGGAATTAACCAGTAATCAGCTAACAAACCAATGACACCAATCACGCTAATAAAGATAAAGGACCAGCGCCAACCGCCTAATTGACCAATCATCGTTCCCAACGGAACACCAGTAACCGTTGCGACAGTCAGTCCTGTAAACATGATGGCAATCGCCGAGGCCCGTTTGGCAGGTGCGACCACGTCAGCGGCAATTACTGAGGCGACGGTCATAAAAATACCGTGAGCCAAAGCGGCCACGACCCGGCCTGCAAGTAAGACACCAAAGGTTGGGGCACTTGCTGCGAGTAAGTTACCAATAATAAATAAAATCATAATTAACATCATCAAGCGGTGACGGTTAAGCCGACCGGTGAGTAATGTCATGACGGGCGCGCCAATCATGATACCAATGGCGTAGATCGAGACGGTCAGCCCAGCTTGCGCCAAGTTGATGTGAAAGCTGCTAACGAGTAGTGGCATTAAACCAACACTAATAAATTCCGTTGACCCAATGGCGAAGGCACTGATTGCGAGTGCCAAAAGTGTCCAACTGGGATTAAACTGTTTTGTCATAAGATAAGCCTCCTGCTATTGCTAAGTTGATAAATAATGATTATACTAGCAAGTGACTTTTAGACAAGTACCGACTTTAAAGTGGGATACCCACTAAAAAGTAAGTATGGAATGGAGGGACAATTATTGGAAACCAAAACGTATCATATTGGGGTCGAGGCCACAATGGAAATTATTGGGGGTAAGTGGAAATCAATTATTCTGTGCCATCTGCGTACTCAGACGATGCGGACGAGCGAATTGGAACGCGCGATTCCACAAATCTCGCAGAAAATGTTAGTACAACAACTTAGAGAGTTGGAAGCCGCTAATATTGTGACGCGCAAAGTGTACCAACAAGTGCCACCGCGCGTGGAATACGGACTAAGTGATTATGGCCGGAGTTTGTCCGTTGTCTTACATGAGCTGTGCGTGTGGGGTGAGGATAATATTGATCGCCGCCGAGCTGCGGGTGAAGAGATTGCCTTGTTACATCGAGACGATTTATAGACAATGAGTTTAAATTAAAAATGGTGCGTCAAGAATGAAAATATTCTGGCGCACCATTTTTGATTAGGGGGAGTTAATGTTGGGTCGGTTGACGACGATTAGACAGTAAACTGTAACCAAACCAGATGACTGTGATGATAGCCTGGATGATCTGTAGTCCAATGCCCCAAGGATTCGGCAAAAAGATGAATACCCAAGAACCAAAACGTGGCGTAACTAGGAAGAGTCCAATCAGCATAATTAGGGCCAAAGTGGTTATTAAAACAACCGGAACGGTTTCCTGCTTAAATGGCGTACTATCAGCATAAATCGCATGATTCATGATTTTAAAAATCAGTGCTATGGCGATAATCTCGACTAGTGGGGCGGCGAAAAGAAGTAACCAGTTCAGACGAAATCCTGTTGCCGTATTAGCATTTAATATAACGAAGAACCAGCTAATCAGGATTAACAGGCCAACAAAGTGAATTTGTTGCCAGCGACTGTTGCGCGGTAATTCGGCTAGGAGTGCATCTGCGAGCCCAGCAGGATCGTTACCAAAAAATTGTGAGGCCGTTTCACCATGCTGGCTGGCGTCTAGGAAGTCTTGTAACATCGTCAAAAGTTGGCGTGTAATGGCTTTTTCATTGCTTCCGAACAGTTCTTTGGTCAGCAAATAAAGGCGTAAATCTTGGAAGTATTGCGCGTCACTAGGGGTGAGTTGTTGTTCAAGTTGATTGAGCTGTGCCTGGTCATTATCAATTTTGGTCATGATGGGGTCCTCCTCGTTAAGATGTGATCGACATGCGCTTTTAACTGAAACCACTGGTGATTAAAAGCTGTTAGTGTTTGTAAACCTTGAGGGGTAATGGCATAGTATTTTCGCTGGGGACCATCAGGAGAAGCTTTGAATTGCCCAATGAGATCGCCGCGATTTTCCAGTTTTGCAAGTAGGGGATAAAGTGTGCCACCAACGATTGAGTCAAAGCCGTCTTCACGTAACGCCTGAATCAATTCATAACCGTAAATTTCATGGTCTGAAATAATGGCCAATACACACCCGTCGAGCACACCTTTGAGCAATTGTGTTTGTTTCAACTAGTAATCTCCTTTAACTAGATAGTATTACTACCTAGTAGTATAAGTGTTAATCGCCAAATCGGCAATAACCAGATTTGGTTTGAAAACTTAATATTAGTAGTAATGACTCCGCTTACATTTTTAAACAGTTATGATAAGCTTAGATTATTGACGATAAATAGACTGGAGTTGGTGAGTATGACGAAGGCAGTTATTTTTGATTTAGATGGATTATTGATTGATAGCGAGGTTATTTCATTAAAGATGTATCAACGAATCGTACAGGATTATGGGCAGACGCTTTCCATGGCGACTTATGCACAGGAATACAGTGGTAAGTCGGCGGTGACGAATATGCAACACTTGATTGAACGTTTTGACTTGCCGTTTAATGTTGATACTGGATTAAAGCGGGCGTTAACGTTGGAAAAGACGTTTATGCAGGATGGCGTTGAGCTCAAACCGGGAGCACGGGTGTTGTTACAGTTTTTACACCGGAATCATTATTTAGTGGCCTTAGCTTCATCTAGTATCAAGTCGCGGGCATTAGACATTTTGACGTCCCATGATGTGGCGCAATATTTCGACCAGTTTACCTTCGGACCGGATGTCAATCGTGGTAAGCCATATCCAGATATATTTTTGATGGCATGCGCCAAACTCCAACAACAACCTGCAGATTGTTTGGTTCTGGAAGACAGTGAAGCTGGCATTCAAGCGGCGACGTCCGCGAAGATTCCGGTAATTTGTGTGCCGGATATGAAACGGCCTAACCAGCCCTATGCTGATCAGGCGACTGCGATTGTACCGTCGTTAACGGATGTGATAACGCATTTAAAATCAGTTCGATAAGATTCAGTTGTAATTAAAACATAAAGATTATTAAATTATTAATAAGGAGCGGTTGTCCGATAGAAAAACTGCTATACTACGAGGCGTAAATAAATCGCTGACAAGTTAGCCAGTGGAACGAAGGAGTCTTGATCAATGAAGAAATTGATGATTGCTGTAACTGGTTTAGCCATGGTGGCAACGCTGGGAGCAGCGGTACCCGTTACAGGGATTACAGCGAATGCGGCGACTAAGAAGACAACGGCTACGAAGAATGTCGCACCAAGTTTGAAGGTCAATGCAATTTACAATAATACGACGCAAATTACAGGTACGGCAACCAAGGGCGCTAAGATCACTGTAAAAAGTACGGCCAACGCCAAGAAAAATCTTGGAACTGCAACGGCCTCTAAAACGACTGGAAAGTACACGGTTAAATTAGCCAAGACATTGAAGGCGCAAAGCAATGTTTATGTGTACGCCACGAATCCAACGACTAAGGCTTATTTCTACCGCGTCATCCGTGTTCAGACTGCCAAAACTACTGCCTCTTCAACTAAGAAGACGACTAACAAGACAACCACGACTAAGAAAGTGGCAACTAAATCGACGGCGGCCACTTCGTCATCCAAGAAGACGACTAAATCGTTTAAAGTCAACGCGCCAGCGGGTACTTGGAAGTCGAATACGACTAACAAGTACTCCCAAATCTTAACGTTTAGCGCTAAGAATGGCTTTAATCAGACGCTTTATAAGAATGGCAAACAAGTTAAAAAGCTGGTCTCGTATGCGAGTTATAGCATGACTGCCAAGACGCCAACGTTCTGGAAAGTCAGCTATAAGTCAGGCTCGACTACTAAGACCCTATATTTACGCTATACAGCAACCAATAAGTTTACGGTCGTTAATGCTAAAAATCAGATCGTTAAAGTTAAGGTTGGCAATGCCCCAGCAGCTGTTTGGACGTTTACCAAGAAGTGACGGGTCGTTAAATATCTTAAGTACGAACAATTCCTCGGTATTTTGGGGAATTGTTTTTTTGTTGCTTGCTGATCAATTAGATTGAACGTGGCCTAGTGAATATTAAAATAATTGAAAAAACGCAGATAGCTTATCGTCATTAGCAGGTTAGGTGAGCGCATATAAATTGGCCAATTTGGGCTGTTCATAGTGACCATGATGGAAAAGGCACTACAGCGTTGGTAATTCATCTAGTTCGCTCGAAAAATGACTTGGTCGTGAGTCACTTTAAAAATGACCATCGTGCAGTTGTACCCGTGAAGAATACTGAATAAACAAGCAAATAAAAATGGGTGTTCGTTAGCTGATACTTATCATTTAATTACGGTTATTAACACAAATAATATCACGGTGATAAAAATTTAATATTCGGATATCTGTAAAATTGTAAGTCTTTTTCTGAACGTCACAAACTGAAAATAATGTAAGATAATTAACGTCAAGAGATGTTAAAATACTATCTATGTGAAGGGAGCGATGGGCATGCAACACCGGCAATTATGGTATCGGGGCGGCCTAGGACTGGCATTAGCACTAGTTGTGGTCGGATATCGTGGATCACGGGCAGTTATTCGGGCGGTTCCCCGCGCACAATTGAGTGTTGATCAGAAAATGCCATCGACTAGCAGTGTTTTTTCTGCTTCGAAATTGACGTTGCAAGATGAGGCAAACAACTCGGCACTACAAGTGTCACCTGAGGCCCAGGAAAGTGCAGGACCTGACAAGCAGTCGGATTTAACATCAGGCAGTAGTACCAGTAGCAGTGGTATCAGTAGTGGCAATAGCAGTGGTAGTACAATACTGGAAAACGCTAAAAATAATCAAACATCAGAAACGGCGACGACCAAAGCGGCAGAAATGGTCAATGGGACGGTTAAAATGACCTTAGATACTAATGGCACATTGCATTTGAGTGGTGGGTCATTTGGTGCATCGCTAGGGTCAGCCACGGGGAGTTGGATTGTAAAAACCTTGACGGCTAACGGCTATCAACCGACCCAAGTTTCAAAGATCGTCATCGACGGTAAGATAACGGCAACTACTATGACTAATTATTCATATCTGTTTGCTAACTTACTTAATGTTACGGCGATTGATGGGCTAGCCAACCTTAATTTAACTGGCGTAACGGATATTTCGTGGCTATTTTTGAACTGTTCACAGTTAGGCGCGTTGGACTTGAATAGTTGGGATGTCAGCAGCGTCATCAGAATGGAGGGAACGTTTCAAAATTGTACCAAGTTAGTTACGTTGAATGTTGCCAATTGGAACACGGATTCATTACAGTATCTAATTGACACTTTCAATGGTGACAGTTCATTAACGTCGTTACCAGTTGGCAAGTGGAATACCAGTAAAGTGGCGACGATGATGCGAACATTTACGGATTGTTCTTCGCTGACGTCATTAGACATCGCTAATTGGGACACCCGTGTCGTAACGAACATGTCCGCGATTTTTAGAGGAATGTCGAAGGTTAAGAGTTTACCCATTGATAAGTGGCAAACGGGACGCGTGGTTAATATGCAGTTAGTCTTTTCAGGTGATACTAGCTTGGAAAGTATTAACGTCGCTAATTGGGATACGAGTCGGGCCACGGCGTTAGATGGGACTTTTGCTAAGCTACCTAATATCAAGTCCCTGCCACTCGACAACTGGAATACAAGTAACGTTCAAACGATACGGAGCACGTTTTATGGCGATACTAACTTGACCCAGCTGCCGATTGATAACTGGAATGTCGGCAAAGTCTTTGATTTTAATTCAACCTTCAGTGGCTGTGCCAGTTTAACAACTGCACCGGTTGCGAATTGGAACACCCAGAGTGCCACCAATCTTGGTTATACTTTTGAGGGCATGACTAGTCTCACCTCGTTACCAGTAGATAATTGGCAGACTGGTACTGTCACGAATATGGCCGGAACTTTTTCTAGAGTTAGTCAGTTAAAGAGTCTCCCGATTAGTAAGTGGAATACGAAGAATGTACAAAATATGGCGGGGACTTTTTCTGAAATGAGTAGTGTCACGGCATTGCCAGTAGATAATTGGCAGACTGGTAATGTGACGACAATGAGGGGAATCTTTACCAAAGTTAGCCAAGTTAAGAATCTGCCAGTTGGTAAGTGGGATACGGCGAAGGTCGTTGACATGGGACAAGTGTTTTATGGCAATCCCCAGTTAACTAGTCTGCCCATTGAAAACTGGAATACAAGTTCAGCCACGGATTTTTCACAGCTATTTGCGGAAGATTCGGGTTTACAAACCTTGAGTTTAGGTGCTTGGAATACGACCAAAGTGACTAACTTTGAATCAGTTTTCCAAAATACCAGTCTAGACAAATTAGATTTGACTGGCTGGAATACCAACAGTGCGCAAACTTATACCAACGCTTTCAGTTCGAAGTTGCCGCCTAAACGTCTATTGTTGGGACCCAGCTTTAACTTTTTTAAGAGTGAAAGTTGGCACTTGCCAAATCCTAGTAGTGAGGCACCTTATATTGGGAAATGGCGTAGTTTAAATAATAAAAAAGTTTATACTTCGGCTGATTTGATGACTAAATACGATGGTAAAACCATTGTTGGAGAATTCGAATGGGCCACTGGCAACACGATTACAGTAAAGTATGTGGACGCTGCTGGCAAGTCCTTGGCACCCGACACGAAAATCAGTGGTGCAACTGGTGATGCCTATCATATTAAACCAATTGAGATTGAAGGGTACGTGCCAGATCAACCAGATGGGGTTCAAGGGAATTTTACCGACAAAGATGAAACGATTACGTTAATGTACAGTCCTGGAGGACTAATGTTTGCCTCAGCACCGCAGACCATTAATTTTGGTCAGAATCCGATTACTGGTAAATCAGAAAGTTACGGTGCCTCCTATGATACTGGGCTAGTTATTCAAGATGGCCGGTCAATAGGTTCAACGTGGTCGCTCAATGCAACGCTCTCAGCATCAGGCTTCACTAGTAAGCAGTCGGCACGACCATTAGCGGCTGTGCTCAGTTATAAGGATCAACAAACGGGTGGCGAGTCAATTCTTACGCCAGGTGTGGCACGGTTGATCGTCAATAACCATCAAACTGTTTCGAACCAAGGCGTCAATATCCTTGGTCAGAAAACGGCACTTGGGGCACTATCGTTACAAGTGCCAACCGATCGTGCCTTGACGGATACGTATCAGGCGACGGTCACTTGGACGCTTAATCAAGGGGCTCCTAATCGATGATGAAAAAAATAATGATTAGGTAACATAAAATTTGTAAGACTGCTTGATTGTTGTTAGTAAGTTAGTTATGTATATTTACAATGTACCGCAATAACTATTCTAGCTTAATGATTGGTTTCGGCCAGGGTTGGTTTTAGTTATGCCGCAAATAATGATATAGAGGAGGAGTGGTGTTGATGAAGCGTTTGGGGTTCATCACAATTGCCATCAGTACCCTACTTTGTTGGGGGTGGTTGTCAGCACCGATTATTGGTGTGGCTAGTACGGCTGAGAGCCCAGCAACGATTCGTTTCGACGGCCAGGCTGAGTCATCGAACTCAGACACTGGCGCTAATCAGTTACAGGTGACTGAAGCGTCAAAGTCGAGTCATTCGATTGTGCATCAGCCGAATGCTAGTCAAGCTGTTCATCATCAGAACCCGGGGTGGTTACCACAAACGAGTGAACAATGGTGGCTGAGTGCTTTCATTGGTGGTATTGGGTTATTGGTCGTTTTAATTGGTTGGCAATTGGTTAACTATCTAAAAAAAAGGAGTTCATTATAATGAAAAAAACATTATTAGGACTTTTATTCTCAGCAGCATTGATTGCAACATCAGGTTTGACCGCGAGTGCGGCCGATACGCCACAAACGTCTAATGGGACAGTTGGTTTCACTGGGGGCGACATCACTATTGATAATGGTGATACGGACTTAGCTGGTGCTAGTCTTGACTTTGGTACCAACCAAATCACCGCAGCTAACAAAGACGATAACTATGACAACACGAATAAGTCAGCGGCGGTATCCGTTGTGGACTTACGGGGAACGGCTGCTGGTTGGGATTTACGTGTGAAGCAAAATGACGTTTTTAAAAACGACAAAGCGGTTGCTAATAAAGAATTGACGGGTGCGATTCTAACATTGAATGGTGTTTTGGATTCAAATGCATCGACGACTGGTGCGGACGCAACGGCCAATACCGGTGTTGCGCTAGATACACTCAATAGTGACAAGGTTTTGATGACCGCCGCTGTGGGTAAGGGGAATGGTAAGAACGTGGCTGATATTGCTAAGTCACAACTAATGGTTCCCAAGACTACGGCACGAGCTACGGGAAGTTATAGTACAACGTTAACTTGGAGCTTGAATACTGCACCAGCGAATAGCTAATAAGTATTGATCGGAAAAATAATGGCTAGTAGGGGGTAATGTCATTTTTCCGAATCATGATTAGGGGGAGAAATGATGTTAACAAAGAGATGGTGGCAGTTAGGAATTGGTTTGCTAGTCGGATTAGTTAGTCTAAGCTGGGGACGAACGGGTTCGGCTAACACAGTCGGTTTTGAGGTCGCACCGGTGGCTTCCAAATATCAAATCGATAAGGCTGTTTCATACTATGATCTGAAACTAAAGTCTAGCCAAACAACCACTTTGGCAGTGAAAGTGACGAACACAAGTACCCAGGAAATCACCGTGCATACGGCAATTGTACCGGCGACAACTAATCCCAATGGGGTGGTTGAGTATCAGGCAACGGCTGATGGCAAGAACATTGATTTGCCAGCTGATGCTAGTCAACTGATTACGACGGCGGCGAATAAGATTACCCTTGCTAAGGGAACCAGTAAGATCGTGACTTTTAAGGTGAAAATGCCGGCTCAGAAGTATGATGGTGTTGTCGTTGGTGGACTGAGTTTCTTAAAAAAAGCCGCCAAACAACAGAGTAAGAGCGCAATGGCGATTAAGAATCAATACGCTTACTCAGTGGCGGTCGTATTGCATGGTGACCACGCGCTCACCAAGAACAAGTTGACATTGGGTAAGATTGATGCGACGCAAAATAACGGGTATAACCAAATTAGTTTACCCCTACAAAAT
Source organism: Lactiplantibacillus sp. ME-2 (assembly GCF_022549155.1). Lineage (NCBI taxonomy): Bacteria > Bacillati > Bacillota > Bacilli > Lactobacillales > Lactobacillaceae > Lactiplantibacillus > Lactiplantibacillus sp. ME-2. The sequence continues at coordinate 12,419 of NZ_JAKZEQ010000040.1, read as the reverse complement.
CGAACGGCCGCTTTCTTGAATCAAGTCAAAACTGATGTCCAAATCTATCGTCGTGGTAGTAACAAAGTGCGCTACAAGCAGGTCAATGAACACGGTCAAATGGCGCCTAATTCAGTTTATGCCTTACCGTTACGGGTTGGCCGGGATGCGTTGAAACCCGGCCAATATACCGCTAAGTTGGCCGTGACGTCCAAAAAGCAACATTGGACGTTCACCAAAAATTTTGAAATCACGCGTGATCGTGCGAACCAACTCAACAAAACCGCCGTGATTGAACATCATACTAACTGGGGGTTGTGGATCAGCCTCGGTCTGCTAGTCATCTTGTTGTTACTGATTGCTTGGTACATTCATCGCAAGCAGCTAAAGATCAAGCGATTAGAAGAACGGCTTAAAGATAAATCATAAATTCATAGCCATTAGTACTGTTATAAACGGACTCGGTCAGGTTGGCCGAGTCTTTTTTGTGGGTTCGGTGGCAATGAATATAAATTTACCTTTGCTAACTTACTCATTATCTTTTTGCAGGCAATGCGCAGCGGCTTGTTTCTAAGTATAATGAAAGTGTAGTTAACTTAAAGGACGTGAATGAAGATGAAGTATGAATGGCGTAAACAAGAAAAAACAACCTATGCTACTAAGAAGCAACCCCAACTGTTGACGATTCCAGCCCAAACTTTTATGAGTATCCATGGAACGGGGAATCCCAATGGCCCAGAGTTTCAGACGCACCTGCAAACGTTATATCCAGCTGCTTATGGGCTCAAGCATGCGTATAAGCAGTATGCGCAAACACAGGCGTGTGAATTTGATGATTACGTTGTTTTTCCGCTTGAAGGGGTCTGGTCATTGACGATTAAGGGACAGCAACTTGACCATCTTGACAAAGATGAGTTCAGTTATGACATTATGATTCGGGTCCCAGACTTTGTTCCCACTGAACTGATTGCACCGGCTTTGGCAGCGGTTAAAGCTAAGAAACAACTGCCAACTGAACAAATTAACGTGCAGCAGTTCGACGCAATGCAAGTGGCACAGATTCTGCACGTGGGTGCTTATGACGATGAACCAGCGAGTTTTGCCAAGATAGATGAACTGGTCGCCAATCAGGGTATGCATCGTACTAGCAAGATTCATCGAGAAATTTATTTATCCGATGCACGGCGGGTGACACCTGATAAACTGAAAACCATTCTCCGATATCGAGTGGCGTCGAATTAATGCGAAAACTTTTGACTGGCATTGGGCGTGAAGCACGAATATAATTTAATTATATTTTAACTCATATAAAATTATAATTAAGGGGTGCTGATAGTATGACGCAAATAGAGATTAGTGATCGGCTGAAAGCTTTATTGGTTGCGAAGGGCTTTGATAAGAAGCAATTGGTTTTGGTGACGGATGATGGTGGTGGCAAGTACTCTTTGCACGGGGGTGCTTGCAGTATTGGAACTAAATTTACGATAATCGTACTTGACCAGCCGGACCCCGAATACAACGTAACGGTGGTGAATGATCAAGGCCTCGCGCTTTGGACCTCCACATATGATCTCATTTTCTTTAACGATGGTATTAAGATGGATTACGATCAGGGGCGGATCGCTATTAAGGACAATGCTCATATGCTGGACAATGCCGTTCAAATCGCTAAAGGAGCGGAAGTTTTAGCTGCTTTTGAACAGGGCGTCCCAGCCGATAACCTAACTTGTTAATTGCGATATGAAGAAGGCATAATAATGAAGGCAGTTATTTTTGACGATTTTGGTATTCCCGATGTATTGCGCATTGCTGACGTGCAACGGCCGGTGGCGACAACTGCGACCGTCTTAGTGAAGGTCATGGCGGTGGCCGTTAATCATGTTGATACGTTTGTTCGGAGTGGTACGTTTAAGACGGCCCTGGCAGCACCACACGTGGCGGGACGTGATTTAGTCGGTGAGGTCGTAGCCAGTTCGCAACCGGACTTTCAAATTGGCGACCAAGTCTGGACGAACTCAATGGGCTATGAAGGCCGAATGGGCGCAACGGCCGAGTATGTGGCGGTGCCAACTGATCGCTTGTATCACGTTCCTGATGGCGTGGCGCCCATGCCACTCGTCGCGGCGGTCCATTCAGCTGCAACAGCCGCCATCGTACTTAACGACGTCATGGAAATTTGTAGTGGCCAGACACTCCTAATTGAAGGTGCCGCGGGCAACGTTGGCCGCAAGCTGATTCAACTTGCGCATCAAATGGGCGTGACGGTTGTGATAACCGCATCACCACGAGATTTTGCACGGTGTCAGCAGCTAGGTAGTACCGCCTGTTATGATTATCACGCGGGGTTTGCGGACCAGTTAACGACGGATCAGTGGACTTTTGACCATGTGATCGATACCTCGGGACGCGTACCACTGGCGATTAATTTAGCGTTATTACGATTGGGTGGTCAGGTGACATTGATTACGGCACCGCAGGATAACCAATTTGAGTTCCCTGTTCGCCAGTTTTACATGTCTCAACAGCGAATCACTGGTTTTGTGATTAGCCATGCAACGGTTGACCAGTTAGCACAAGCGGCCAGTCGTTTAAACCGAGCTTTTAGCGCCGGACTGCTATTGGATGATCAGGTCAGCCAGCGATATTTTAAGGATGCCGCTCAGTGTCACGCTCAATTGGAAGCAGGCACGGATCATCACCAGCGCTTTGTGTTATTACCGAGTTGATTCAGCATAACGATTGAAAGCCTGATTAATTAATCAGTAATACTATGTCAACAATAGTATTGTAATTTTGGTGATTTAAAGTGATTACTTGGCAGGAGGACTGGACAGTCGGCTCCCGCGCGTCTAAAGTTGCGACCAATATTATCTGTGAAAGGACCGGCGTGCTAACAATCCGAAAGGTGATCGATACGGCGATCTTTACTAATGTTAATGGCATTCCTCCGTGGTAATACGCAGACTTGAAAAGAATATCGATGACGAAAGTCCAACACTTGTCAGCAAGGGTTGGACTTTTTGTGGTGCAGCACCAGAAGCAATGGCAGAAAAATAATTAATTTACTACCTATACTAGATTGTTGATATGAATTTATTTATTCGGATAGCCATCGATTGTTGGTGAACGGCTTTAAAGGAAGTTCGCCTAATTATCTCAAGCAACCCAAGCTTGATAACGGTTACACGAACAATCCGGGTTTGTAAATATAGTTAACGTTATACATTATTAGCGCTGTTACTGACCAACCAATATAATGAAAATGTGGTCAAAGGAGTCGGCATTTAAATTAATTAATCAATCGTACAAGGTTATTGGGGGAGGTCACAAGTGATTTAGTGCCAGTAATTTATGAATTGTTATGAGAGCAATCATTGTTGATAATGACCACCGTTCTTAGTTGATGAAAGCTAAACAAGCGCTGGTAAATGAAAAAGGGGGATTTATACCATGAAGCCAATGTTAGGACACTTATTAATGGCAGGAACTTTATTATTAGCGGGTAGTACACCGATTGTTGCCAATGCTGCAGAAAATCGTAGTGGGAATACGGATATCAAAGCGGAATTTACGAAGAGTACGTCCACGGTGACGCCAGTTGATCCATCAAATCCTGATGTGCCAAGTACTGATGGCGATGGTGACAACGGGGCGGCAGCAGGTGGCGACCTGTCGCTGATTTTTGTGTCTAAATCGTTAGGATACGGGACGCATGAGCTGGACGTTTTAAATGATCAACAATATAAGGTTGACCCAACTAGTTCATATACTTTGCTATGGCAGGATAAGATGGTTGTAGAAGTTTCTGATGTTCGGGGAACCAATGCCGGCTGGAAATTAACGGTTACCGGCTCCAATTTAACAGGAACGGATGGTACGGCTGCAAAGGGCGCAACGCTCAGTTTACCAAAAGGTGACGTGGTCAACAGCGGCTCGGAGGCCAATGGTGGCGATTAATATTAGGGGTAATGCTCGTGCTGAGCTGGGCAATACCAGTGCGGGCGGCAACACACGGTCGCACTGAGATCAGTGTGGGGTTTTATGAGACTAAGTATAGTGCTGACCGGATTATTCCCGCCCGTGTGATTCCTGATGGTGGTCACCCGTACGTTATTAGACCAGCTGACCCGGGTACCCAGGGTCAGAGAAATCAGTCAGAGCGCAAGCCAATCCGCCGACAACTAATTATCGATGGCTGGTTGCGTGGGCAATCACGCAATGGTCAACAATTGCCCCAAACGAGTGAGCGGCTTGTCATTGGCAGTATCCTTGGTGGGATGGGGTTGTTAGCTAGTGTTTTAGCAGGCGCGTTGTACCGAATATTAAAACGGCAAGATGGGGGTGAACGGAATGCGTAACAGACGAGTAAAATGGTTACTAATTCTTGTATTCGGTATACTCGGCTTGCTGAATTTGCTGCCCTTAGAGGGTAACGCCGCGACTTTGACGAGCAAGATGACGGACGTGAAAGCTAATGCTGCTTTTCAGGCCGTACCGGGTGGTAATTCGGTTGGTAGTAATGTTGATAACGGTTTGCAAGCGTATCCAGCATTAGGCAATGTGTCCGCTAACTATGCGGATAATGGTCGAATTACGAGGCAGACGACCCAAATTACAATGATGATGACAGGTTCGATTACCTTAAAATCTAGTAACTCGATGTCAAAAGCTTATTTTGATATTATGGCTGGTCCGGCAAGTGGGAGCTACACCGGGGCGACATTAGTTACGGCTACACCTACTAGTCTTGGCAGTGGCAATTCGATTATGATTAGTTCTTCAAAACAGACGCAGACGTTATCGGTCAATTTTCAAAATATTAAAAGTGAGTTGCCAATCTATATTGGCTTCCGAATCACAGTGAATGGTGAGGAAGGTACCTATCAGCTGGGGCGTTTCAACGCGCAGACATTATCTCCTAAAATTACGGGGACACTTTATTCGACTGATACGACGATCAAAGGAACCGGGACACCCGGCAATACGATCAGTAGTAATGTTAATGGTGTGACGACGACGGTCGGAAGCGATGGAACGTACACGCTGAATCTTGGGACTGCACTCGGTACTTTAAGTAACGTCACCGTCACTGAGGTCGATGAGATTACCGGTGATAAGGGGACGGCGACCGCAGCGGTGACCCTCAAAAAACTAAATATTACCAGTTCAAAGACGGCAGTCGATCTATATCCTGGTGACTTAGATTCACTGACAAGTGATAGCGCGGTCGTCGCCTGGTTAGTTAAGCAAGCTGGCATCGTTGCGACAAATCCGGATAGTGCGACTGACACAATTACTTACGCGGCCAACGAGACTAGTTTAGTGAGCAAGTTGAGTAGTTTAGCCGTTGGTAGCAGCACCACGATCAATATTTATGGGAAAGGCAGTTCTGGGCTGAAGTCGGATGCTAAGGCAATTACTGTGACGATGCGGGATGGAACGTTGAGTCTGGGCACATTACCAGCAAGTTTGACGTTTGGCACCCTGACGATTCCGTTTAAAGAAACACTATATCAGCCGACAAATGCTTGGAACATCACTGTTAATGACACACGGAAGACCGGTTCACAGTGGTACTTACGGGCGACATCAACTGCCATGAAATCCAGTACGCGGACCATGAGTGGCAACCTGATTTATCTGAACGCGGGGAACAAACAGGTGCTGACGAATACTTCGGTAACAGTCAGTTCTGGCAAGAAAATCGCGGGTACGACGAGCACTAATGCTGCAAGTGGTTGGTCGAGCAGTCAGGGTATTTTATTGGATGTCCAACCTAGTGTGCAAATTGACAGTTACAGTGGGACGATTAATTGGACCTTACAGGATACACCTTAAAAATTAATATAAGTGGTTAAAAGATATTGCAAAAGTATGTCGATTTGCAATGTCTTTTTTTATGAATAATTAATAATAAGATTGTAAGGGCTTTATTATAGTTTAATGCAAATTTATGTTTACAATATAGAGTAAAGGGTTTAATGAAGCCGTATTTCTGATATAGTAAAGTGAACTAACAAATGTATTAATATGATGAGGTGGTTGGCGTGTCAGCAGTACTTTTAGCGCTGTCGTTGATTTCTGGCGGTTATGAAATGTTGTTTTTAATGATTGGTTTTAGAGAATATGTCACTTGGCGGATTGCCATCATTTGGCTAAGTCTGGTTATCATTACGATGAGCCTGGGGGAAGTGGCTTCAAACTTATGGCCCCAAGTCCCCCTGGCTTATTTTTGGATCATCCCGATTGTTTGTGTGACCACCTTTATGAGTTCTCGGTTGTTGTACACCCAGTGGATTTTAATGGTACCGGTGGCAATCTTTTTGAATGCGCTTAAGCGATTAGTAGGGGCAATCATGGGTGTCATTGCCAAGGCTGTAGCCCAATCTGCATCGCCAATGTTATTACGGCAAGCGATAGGTCTACATTCGACAGCGGATATTAATCTCTTTTTAGCGTCGATTATGATGCTGCCGGTCATTATTATTTTAGGGATGTTAGCGCATCGCTGGTTAGTACAAGTGTCGGCCGCCGATTTTTTGCAACGGGCGCGTGTTAATATTAGTGATTACTTATTAGTTATTTTGTTTTTTGCTATTTACATTATTGCGTATGTTTTTGCGATGGAATGGTCAGTCAATGCGCAAACGTATATGGCAATTGCGGCTATCGTGACGTTTGGCATTATCGGGTCGTATTTAATTAGTAATAAAAACAGTCACTTGAATGATGCGCAGCTATTGCTACAAGTCTCAAATTACAACGAATTATTAAGCCACCATAACCGTGATTTACATTTGTTTAAACATGATTATGAGAATATTCTTTTGAGCATGTCGGCATTTATTCAGAACAATGATATGGCCGGCTTAAAGCGTTATTTTACAACGGAAGTAATGCCTGCCAGAGTAACCCTTAATCGTCAGTCGGGACTGAGTGATTTGAGTCGCTTGGATATGCCGACGGTCAGTGGTCTAATTTATGCAAAATATGAGGCAGCCAACGGTCAGAACGTTCATTTAGTGGTGACAATCTTAGAGAAAGTCACGTTAGCGGATATTCCACAGATAAAAGTAGTGCGGATTTTGGGTAATTTGCTGGATAATGCGACGGATGCTGCTGCCCGAGCGAATCATCAAGTGGCGCTAACTGTTAAAAATCGGGATGCTCACACAACGGTATTTTCGATTACAAATCAAATTCCAACGCATGAAGCGGTAGATTTATCAGTTATCAAGAAAAGTCGATTTACAACTAAACCAGGACATTTGGGTTATGGATTGAGTAGTATTGAACAATTAACTACAGATCAATTAGTTGTTAATTATTGTATTGAAGAGGGCAACTTTATTGCAGAGCTCATTATCAAACATTAAACTATGATTATGAATCGAAAGGATCTGAATTTGGTGGCATTACTAACAACATTACCTAATATTGGGCCAACATTAGCCAAACAATTGCAAGCCGTTGCGATTACGACACCCGAACAGCTAAAGTCAACGGGTAGCAAAGTCGCTTTTACTGCCATAAAAAAGGCCAACCCCCACGCTTGTATTCAATTATTGTATTCGTTACAAGGCGCAATTGAGAATTGCGCTTACCCACAGTTATCACCGGCAACTCGCGAAGATTTAAAACAATTTTTTAGATCATTGCTATAACTCATGAATGGCAATGTGAGCGCTGGTCGGAGAATTTAACGATAAGCTTTTAGATAATTAAGACCATACTTTTTTCACTTTATGTGAATTGGTTAACATAAAAATGATTGCTTTAAAGCGGTTATCCCAGATTACGAGGGATAACCGCTTTTGTGTATTGATTGTTAAATAAAAAATATTTGTTAGAATCATTAGTGTACAGCGGGATTAGTTAGCATTGTAAATTGTCAGATGGCAAATGTAAATAGTATTACTGCTAGACATCTGTTAAAATGAGCATTATTTTTGGGTTAACAAATTTTGACCAATAACGTAAAGGAGTTACAGATTATGGGGACAGAACTACAATTTGTACAATATTTACATCAAATGCGTGATTATAATGATCAGCACCCAACCACCAAGGGGCTGATCTTATTAGGTTACTTAGAACGAGATTTTATTCGATTTTACCGGGCCGGAAAGATTGAAGAAGGCATTCAATTTGCTAAGAAAAATCTGACCCGTTCGCGCGATTTATTAAATAAATTATCGAGTGAGGAAAAACAGCTGCAACTCAGTGCGCTGGTTGATGTCTTAGCTTTTGAGGGAATCCAAAATCATGCTGAGATTTATGAATTTGTTAAGCTACGTAATGATTATCACCGTTGGTTAGTTAAATTACCCGTGACGACGGAACGTTACCAGCCACTAGTTGTGCAGATTATTCGTGATTTTGCCGCAATTGCCAAACCGAACGCATTAGCTTATAACGCACATTTAGAGTCAACGCTCGATGTGATGTACTATACCAATGCTCACCTGCATGATCAATTATCGGTGAAAAAGGTATTGGCCCACGTCAATGCGCGGTGCAATCCTGAGTCAGTGCGGCGGTCGTTTAGTCAAGAGATGCATATGTCGATTCGTGATTACATCAATGCCAAGAAAATTCAGGAAGCTGAGCATATGTTGTTGGCAACGGATTTAACCATTCGAGCCATTGCTGCTGAACTCTGTTTCTACGATGCCGCCGATTTTTCAAAACGATTCAAGAAGGAGACCGGTCAAACGCCCTTAGAATTTCGACAACTTAATACACGAACTGATTAGTACTTGTATTTTTAAAGATAACCTTTTTCGCGTAAATACAAACCCCCGTTTTACTCGCATAAAAGCAGGTATACTATGTCTCAAAATTCAAAATATGTCGATATTTGACTAAAATTAACAGAGGCAAATTACTATGCGATATACACGGGGCAAATGGCGCGTAACCAATCCCAAGGTTTGGTTGTTTTCTAGTGTTTTAATTTTAGGTTGGAGAATTGTGCCGACAGTGGCTCAAGCAAGTGAAGCTGAGACGGTTACCATGTCGAGTCATTCGGTGCAGTTAGAAACGGATAGTCAAGACCAATTAACAGAAGTAGCACGGATTTCAAAAACTGCGGTAACTCGTGACCGCCACAGTGTGACCGCCCAGTCCAGCAAGTCAGCTGACAGGACTAGTTCGGAGCAATCTGCTACGACTGGCACTGTTGAGGCGGTCAGTCCAACGACTAGTGAAGCCCAACAGCGGTCAACACAGCAAGATAAAACAGCTGTTGAACAACAGGCAAGTGACTCAACAGCAGCTTCTGCGGGTGCCAGTACTAATCAGGCGTCAGCCGCAACAAGTTCTGATCAGGCGCCAGCAGCCAACTCAACTGGCACTCATCATGCGATTGATATGGCCAGTTCAGCTAGCGCACTAGGTGCTGACAGTGGGGCCCATTCTGAAAGTTTATCTGAGGCGCAACACTCAGGCGGTCAAGGTAAGACGATCGATTCAGATTTATCGGGGACTGTTCATTCACAGTCATCAGTGAGTACCGTGACGACAACTACCCCTGTGAACTCAAATTCAAGCCGAGCTGTAGCGGCAACTGATCAAATGAGCAGCAGGGTTGAGAAAAGGGCATTGAATAAAACAAATGTCACTAAGTCAATAAACATATCAGTTGCAACAAAGCAGCCGAGCAAGCAACGGACAGTCACCGCTTCGTCGTTTTTGACAATAGTAAAGAACTTAGCCGATAAGAACTATCTTGATCAGTATACCAAACAGCATGGGCAAGCGGCTTTGATTGCTTTGATCCAAGATTGGTTGTCCACGTATCGAATTATTGCACTTACAGGAATTACGATTGTGAATAGTTCGTTTGCTGGTAGTGTGGCTACGATTAGTGGTGGTCTGCACGTTATCAATACGGGGGCGACAATTCGTTCTGGCCAGGATGATGAATGGGAGACCATCATAAACGGTGGTTTGTCAGTGACAAACAATACAATCACGTTTACAACTACCAATGGATTGGTGGACCGTCCCGTAGCTAATCAGGATATGGATTTTACAAAGCCTCGGCCAACGGGAAATGGTGCAATCAAAGGTTTACCAAGCGTTACGGTTGATTCTTCGTTAATCAATGCGCAAGAATTTAGTCAAGCTCAGATCAATATTAGTGACTTTTATGATCAACTAGTTACTGCAGGGACTATTTTATCGGCAACTAATGGTGGCACGTTGAGTAAGATGCTGATTGGTGAGTCTGGAACTGCTGATTTGGGCTCTTATCAAGGACACCATTATTATGCCGTGAATATTGATTTGAATGACTGGCACAGTGGTATTCGGACCACTGGTTTTAATAATGATGATGTGGTTATTTATAACGTCGTCACGGCAGCACCAGCGTTAACCATTGGTGAGTAGTACACCGAATCTAGTCTGGAACTTCAATCATGCCATGCGTATTCAGAATACCACGATGATAACTGGTAAAATCGTGGCACCACATGCTGTCTTTACAACTAATCAAAATGTTGATTCAGCGGCCGTTTTACAATATGGATATGGCGATGGTGACAGTGCTATTCGAGAGACGATTACGAGCCAAAACGAGCATAATTATGGTTTTGGTCAAGTGGTTACTGATGATCCGTTGGATTACTTAATTGCAGTGATTAAGTCGGATGGTACGAGCATTGATACTTTAGCTGGTTTTCGCCATCTACTAGCAACCGGGCAACTGAAGATCACGATTACAGATGCGGCTGGGACACGTTTATCAGGGTTGAATGCAGTTGATACACATATTGCGGGCCAGCATCGCTATCTAATCACTTACCAATTTGGCGATCAAACTGCAACGACTTGGTTGAACGTCCAACCATCGCATGAGCCCATAATACCTATCAGCCGGATACCGGAATATTCAGCGATAACGCGGACGATCAATTACCAAGATGAGCGAACTGGGGCGGTGCTTGCTGGCCCAGTTATACAAAATGTACGGGTCGTGCGATTTGCCATTTTTAATGCTAAAACTCATGAATTGCTCGGCTATGATACAAACGGCGACGGAATTGTTGATACTAGTGATGGGACAATTGCATGGCTGTTAGTACCGCCAACGGATCAAGACTGGGTACAGGTTGTCTCACCAGACTTATCTGCGCAGGGTTATCAAGCTCCTGATATTCCGGTAGTTGCGGGGCAAACAGTGATCATTAATGGTGGTGATAGAACGATGAATACAAATGTAATTGTCAAGTATCAGCAACAAACGCATATTGCAACGACGCAGCGAACGGTTACCCGGACGATTAACTATATCGATGGTGGAACACTGCAACCCATCGCGTCACTACATGCTGTTGTTCAAACGGTTAAGTATCAATTATTAGCTGTGGTTGCTCATGACGGAACGATACTTGGCTACGATACCAACGGGGACGGACAGATTGAGACACAATTGGCAGATGAAGCATGGTTGATTGTTGGTTCAGGGCCGTGGTTTGGCGCGGTTAAGTCGCCAGATCTGAGCCATGAGGGCTACGCAGCGCCGGAGCAGATGGTTGCTAGGGTCGATGATAAAGATGTTACGATCAATGTTTATTACCGACTAGCAACTCAGGCCGTTACGGTGTATCAAAATAAACGGCGCGTTATCAGCTATATTGATCGACAGACCCATCAATCGATTGCCACGACCGTCCAGCAATTGGTTATTTACCAACGAACAGCAATTATTGAAAAAAAGACTGGCAAATGTTTAGGCTATGATTTAAACGGTGATGGATTAGTTGATACGAGTCAAGCTGATTATGCGTGGATTTTAGTTGGCAGTGGTCAATTTGCCGCGGTAACGTCACCAACGCTAGTCGTCCAAGGCTATACTGATCCGGACATAAGGACTGTAGCGGCTCAAACGGTCGCGATTACTGATCCGGACCTGATGACGACAATCGTGACTTATGACCATCGTATTATTACGGTAACACCAGGCAATCCTGCTCGACCAGGACAGCCAGTTGATCCTGACAATCCGAATATCTTATTTCCAGATGAGGGTGGCGACACCGATTTAACGCACACCGTTACTAGAATCATTCACTATGTTTATGAGGATGGCACGACAGCCGCAGCCTCGGTCCTACAAACCGTCCAATTTCAACGCAATGCGATGATTGATTTAGTGACGGGCGAAGTGACATACCAAGAATGGGTACCAGTCTCGGTAACGGAAATGGCGGGCGTTATTTCACCAATTGTAGCGGGTGCCACGACCACATTAACAGAAGTGGCAGCCCAGCAGGTGAGTGTCACAACTGCCGATCAGGTTATAGTGGTTACTTACAAGAAATCGGCAATCAAACCGGAAGAACCGGGTCAACCTGAACAACCAAGTCAACCGGAAGAACCGGGTCAACCTGAACAACCAAGTCAACCGGAAGAACCGGGGCACCCTGAGCAAC